>NZ_JAASUI010000002.1:0-300000 GCF_014224155.1 Listeria cossartiae subsp. cossartiae
GTTGTTAGCTTATAAATATATATTAACCAATTTTTTGGTGGATATGCTGTGATTTTTGTTAGAGTTTCATGAGATTTCTCGGTTTTTATTTTCATTTTTTTGTATTAAAAAACCAGCGAGGAAAAAGGGAGTAAACCTCGCTGGTCAAAAAGGGAGTTTGGGATTTTCATTCTAAAAGGGGAAAGAATGAAAATGTTTTGCTTGTTGTTAGCTTATAAATATATATTAACCAATTTTTTGGTGGATATGCTGTGATTTTTGTTAGAGTTTCATGAGATTTTCCAGTTGTTCTTTTCATTTTTTTGTATTAAAAAACCAACGAGGAAAAAGGGAGTAAACCTCGCTGGCCAAAAAGGGAGTTTAGGTTTTTCATTCTAAAAAGGGAAAGAACGAAATGTTTTGCTTGTTGTTAGCTTATAAACATATATTAACCAATTTCTTGGTGGATATGCTGTGATTTTTGTTAGAGTTCTATGAGATTTCCCGGTTTTTATTTTCATTTTTTTGCATTAAAAAACCAGTGTGGAAAAAGGGAGTAAACCACACTGGTCAAAAAGGGAGTTTGGGATTTTCATTCTAAAAGGGGAAAGAATGAAATGTTTTGCTTGTTGTTAGCTTATGACTATATATTAACCAAGAAAAGCAAATTTCTGCTGTGCATTTGATTAGAAAATAGTAAGAAATGCATTTATTTCTTTTCATAAAAAAAGGAACCTAGCAGAACTAGGCCCCTCGATTATTAATCTTCAAAATTGTAAAGTGGTGTACTCAAGTAGCGTTCGCCGTTACTTGCAACGATAGCTAGTACTTTTTTGCCAGCGCCAAGTTCTTTTGCAAGATCAAGGGCCGCTTTAATAGTCGCTCCGGAAGAAATACCTACTAAGATTCCTTCTTTTTTCGCTACTTCGCGGGCTGTTTCTAGCGCATCTTCACTTGTAACTTTTAGAATGCCATCATAAACTTTTGTATCTAATGTATCTGGTACGAAACCAGCGCCGATACCTTGGATTTTATGTGGAGATGGAGAACCACCGCTAAGTACTGGGGATTCTTCTGGTTCAAGCGCATAGATTTTAACATCTGGGTAGTTCTTTTTAAGGACGTGTCCTACGCCTGTTACTGTTCCGCCTGTTCCTACTCCTGCGATGAAAGCATCTAAGCCGTCTTTACCGAAAGCTTCAACGATTTCTGGCCCAGTTGTTTCTTCGTGGACAGCGGGGTTTGCTGGGTTGTGGAATTGTTGTGGAACGAAATAGTTATTTTCTTTAGCTAGTTCTTCTGCTTTAGCAATTGCGCCTTTCATGCCGTCCGGTCCCGGTGTTAATACTAATTTTGCACCGTAAGCTTGAAGTAATTTGCGACGTTCTAAGCTCATTGTTTCTGGCATTACAAAGATTGCTTGGTAACCTTTTGCTGCTGCGACCATCGCTAGGCCAATTCCTGTGTTACCACTTGTAGGCTCAATAATTGTATCGCCTGGTTTTAATGCACCTGATTTTTCAGCGTTTTCGATCATCGCATTAGCAATACGATCTTTTACGCTGCCACCTGGATTTTGAAATTCTAATTTTACGTATACGTCTGCGCTACCTGCTTCTGGTAAACGGTTAAGTTTCACAATCGGTGTCTTTCCAATTAAATCAGTGATTGAATTTGCAATTGTCATTATTAAAGCACTCCTATCTATTTTAGGTCTTTCATCTAGTTTAATTAATTCCGACCTGTTTTGTCAAGTTTAATCTCTTTTAAAAAGGAGCACCTGGTTCGGCGCCCCTTTTTCATTATTTTGCTTCTTCGTAAAGTTCTTCTAATTCGTTTTCTGAGAAATCATAGGTGTTACGGCAAAAATGGCATTCTGCTTCTGCGCCGTGATCTTCTTCTATCATGGAGCGGATTTCTTCTTTTCCAAGTGAGATTATCGCGCTACCGAAGCGTTCTTTGGAGCAGTTACATTCGAAAGATACAGGGATTTTTTCTAAAATTTGTAGTTTATCTTCGCCACCTGCTAGTTTAGCTAGGATAGATTCTGGTGTTTCGCCAGCTTCAATCATCCGAGAAACTGTTGGTAAGGCGGAAAGATTTTTTTCGATTTCGTCAATGACTTCATCTGTTGCGCCCGGAAGTAGTTGCAACATGAAACCGCCTGCTGCTTCGATTGTATCGTCCGGATTAACAAGCACACCAACACCAACTGATGAATTGATTTGTTCGGATGTTGCTAGGTAGTATGTGAAGTCTTCACCGATTTCACCTGAAACGATTGGTGTTTGCCCGGTGAAATTTTCGCCAAATCCTAGGTCTTTCACGACGGAAAGCATACCGGATGTTCCAACTCCGCGGCGAACGTCTAGTTTACCAGCTTCGTTTAGTTCACTGAAATGGACGTGTGGATTAGTGACGTAGCCTCTGATTTGACCTTGCGCGTTACTATCCGCAACGATTGGACCAATTGGGCCGTCGCCTTCGATTTTTACAGTGATTTTTTGGTCTTCTTTTTGCATCGCGCCAAGGAAAAGTGTTCCTGTCATTGTTCTACCAAGTGCGGCGGATGAAACAGACCATGTGTCGTGTCTTCTTTGTGCTTCTTTAATTGTTTCGGTTGTTACTGCTGCATATACACGCGCCATGCCATCGTAGGCTAACGCTTTAACTAAATAATCGCTCATTATATAAAACTCCTTTTATTTTTCTGTAGTTGGTTTATTTCTTCTATATAGAAGTTCCAGACCTTTTAATGTTAAAAATGGATCTAAAATATCTACTGCGGAAGATTTTTCTGTTATCATCCGAGCTAGCCCGCCTGTTGCAACTACTACTGGACTTGCATTGGATTGTTTTTTCATTTCTGCGATAATTCCTTCGCATTGACCGACAAAACCGTAGAAAATACCGGCTTGCATGGATGCCACGGTGGATTTTCCGATGATTTGACTTGACTCGGCTATATCTACACGCGGAAGTTTAGCAGCGCGGTTGTATAGGGCTTCGGTTGAAATCATAATTCCCGGAGCAATTGCACCTCCTTGATATACACCTGATTCATCGATATAACAAAATGTGGTTGCAGTGCCAAAATCGACTACGATAACCGGCGTGCCATATTCCTCTGATGCTGCTACGGCGTTTACGATTCGGTCAGATCCGATTTCACGAGGATTATCGACTTTTAGATTGATGCCTGTTTTTATTCCTGGACCAACGATTAATGGTCGGATATTAAAATAGCGCACACACATCGTTTCCATTGCGTGCATGATTGGTGGAACGACGGACGAAATAATAATTCCTTGAATATCAGAAGGAGTTAAATTCGCATAAGAAAAAAAGTTCAAGACTGTCATTCCTAATTCATCGGATGTGCGGTGACGATCAGTTGTCATTCGCCAATGCTTTAGAAGTTTTTGATGTTGATAAACTCCGACAGTACAGTTAGTATTTCCAACGTCAATTACAAGTATCATAAGTTTGAATACCGTCCTTTAGAAGATTTTTCTAACGTATCATAACATGTTTTATTAGAAAATCCGAATAATATAGCTTCAAAAAAGAGACTGGGAAAGCCCAGCCTCTTTGATTTTATTCGTCTTTTTTATCTTTTGGCGTTTGCTCAATGTTTGGAGCATCTTCCGAAGTTACTTCTTTTGGTTGTTCTTCTGTTTCTTCGACTTTTTCTTCTTTTAAGTCTTGTTTTTCTTCTTCAAAAGATTTACCTGCTACTTCTTCTTCTTTTTCGGAAGGGTATTCAGCTTCTACGTCAATCGTATCGATATCTGGAGGCATTACACCGTCATCAAATAGGGAACGAATTTGGCGAGCATCTAATGTTTCTACTTTTAGTAATGTTTCCGCGATAAGTTTATGTTGTTCTTGGTGTTCTGTAATGATTGTTTTAGCGCGGTCATAACAGTAGCGGATTAAGCTTTGAACTTCTGTGTCGATTTCGTAGGCGATTTTATCGGAATATCCTTTGTCGCTACCGAAATCACGGCCCATAAATACTTGACCATTGCCAGAAGTGAATTGAAGCGGTCCAATTTTGTCACTCATACCCCATTCAGTTACCATGCGGCGAGCAAGTTCAGTGGCACGTTCAAAGTCATTACTTGCACCAGTTGTTACTTCTCCAAAAGTGACTTCTTCGGCTACGCGTCCACCAAGTAAACCAGTGATACGGTCCATTAACTCGGCTTTCGTCATTAGGAAGCGATCTTCTTTTGGTAACATTACGGCATAACCACCAGCTTGCCCACGAGGAACAATGGTAACTTTATGCACGACTTCCGCTTCATCAAGTACCATTCCGACGATAACGTGACCACCTTCATGATAAGCGACTGTGCGGCGTTCTTTTTCAGAGATAACTCGATTTTTCTTAGCTGGTCCAGCAATTACGCGGTCACTAGCTTCATCGAGGTCACTCATATCTATTTCTTTCTTATCGGAACGAGCGGCAACGAGTGCTGCTTCATTCAGTAAGTTTTCTAAATCGGCACCAGAGAATCCCGGTGTACGTTGAGCGATTGCTTTTAGGTCAACACTTTTAGCAAGTGGTTTGTTACGAGCATGGACACGAAGTACTGCTTCACGACCTTTTACGTCTGGGCGATCAACCATAATTTGACGGTCAAAACGGCCTGGACGAAGAAGTGCTGGGTCAAGTACGTCTGCACGGTTAGTTGCTGCAATAATGATAATACCTTCATTGCCGCCGAAACCGTCCATTTCAACTAGTAATTGGTTTAGAGTTTGTTCACGTTCATCGTGACCGCCGCCCATTCCAGCTCCACGTTGACGACCAACTGCATCAATTTCATCAATGAAAATGATACATGGTGCATTTTTCTTCGCATTTTCGAATAAGTCACGGACACGGCTTGCACCGACACCGACAAACATTTCTACAAAGTCTGAACCTGAGATAGAGAAGAATGGCACGCCTGCTTCACCGGCAACTGCACGAGCTAGCAAGGTTTTACCAGTACCCGGAGGCCCTACTAAAAGGACACCTTTAGGAATACGAGCGCCTAGGTCCGCAAATTTGCGCGGATCTTTTAGGAATTCTACTACTTCAACAAGTTCTTGTTTTTCTTCGTCTGCTCCAGCTACATCTGTGAAGCGAACTTTCTTCTTGTCGTCGTTGTAAAGTTTGGCTTTGCTTTTGCCAAAGCTCATTACTTTACCACCGCCGCCACCTTGAGACTGGCTCATTAGGAAGAAGAAGAGGATGAAGATAATTACAAAAGGTACAATAGAAGTTAGGAATGTAACCCAACCGCTGTTTTGTTTTGCAGGTACTACTTCCATTTTCACGTCTTCGCTTTTGATTGTTTTTTGTAAATCATCAAGAGAAGTATCGCTGTTTAAAGCGTATGTTGTGAAAGCAGTGCTACTTTCTTTACTTTGGCCAAGACCAGTTTTTTTATCGTCGGAACTTTTATCGCTTGATTTAAATTCCCCATTGATTGTATAAACGCTGCGGTCTGGCTGTATTTCTACGGATTTAACTTTACCATCTTCTAATTTACTCACAAATTCTGAATAGCTAATATCTTTGGCTGCCTCTTTGTTCGAGTTAAATGAAGCAACAATCCCGATAATAACAAGGAATATTATGACATAAAATATCGCATTTCTAAAAAACCTGTTCATTCCTTACCTCCTCCCACGCAAGAGCTTGGATTCTGACTTTCTCTGGACTTTTATCCCTTTAAAAGTTGTTTTTGACTAATAGCAGATTTAGAAACAATGTTTTCTTCCCCTGATTATTAAAAACATATCCGTTTCGCTTTTCTCTTACGAAGTTATTCTATTATTAATATAGATTTTTTAATATTTATTGATACTATTTTCACCTTCGAAAACTAAGACTAATGATAGCATACCGAACCTCGATTGCCCACTATTTTGCATGTTCGGCATGAATTTTTTGTTTTCGTTTTCTGAAAAGCTATCTATTACATTTTAACAAAGAATAGTTCTGTTTGTTAATTAATTTCACTCGCTGTAAATTTCTGGTTTTAAAATGCCGATGTATGGTAGATTGCGGTAGCGTTCTGCGTAATCTAAACCGTATCCAACGACAAATTCATTTGGTACGACGAAGCCTACATAATCTGCTTCGATTTCTACATTGCGCCCGGCTGGCTTATCTAGTAAAGTAACTAACTTCACTGATTTTGCTTTGCGGTATTTGATTAGGTCTACTAGATAACTAAGTGTACGCCCGCTATCAATGATATCTTCAATTACAAGCACATCGCGACCTTCTACTGATGCGTTAAGGTCTTTGATGATTTTTACTTCACCTGATGATACTGTACCATTTCCGTAACTGGATACGTCCATGAAGTCCATTTCTAAGTATGTGTCTACTCTTTTAAGTAAATCAGTCATAAAAGGAGTTGCACCTTTTAATACCCCAACTACTAATGGGTTACGTCCTTCATATTCTGTTGTCAACTCACGACCGAGTTCACGAATTTTCTCTTGTAATTCGTCCTCCGATATCAGTACTTTCTGAATATCATTATGCATGCTCTCGTTTCCTCCTATATTTCGAGTGTACCTAATAATGTATTGCTTTTTGCTGCGACTAAATGCTCGGTCATATGCAGACTTCTTCACACCGGGAACCCAAAGGATTTTTCCAGTATAGTCTGTTATCACGGGTAGGTTATCGCGTTCTTGCCTTGGTATTTTGGCATCGATGAAAATATCTTTTAGTTTCTTGCTGCCTGCTTGTCCTTTCATCGTCATTCTGTCGCCGTTCACACGGTTTCGAACAATTAAAGGAAGTGTTATTTCTTCAGCATCCAGTAGCATTCCATTTAGCCCATTTGTTTGAACAACGGAACTTTTTAACTTTAAACGGATGCTTGCTTTATTATCTAATTCAATGCGATCATTCAGTTCTAATTGATGATAAAACTCAGAAGAAGCTTCTCTTTCTCCAAATTGGAAATGGAGTTCGTTGTATGCTCTACTCGCAATGAGTTTATTTGGTAAATCAATCGAACTAGATGGATTGTCGCTTTGAATCATTTGGATAATCTGATATATGTGATTTACCGTAATAAAACGGGCATCTTCATTGTACAGATATCTCAATAGTAAATGAATTGCGCGGCGTTGTAAAGGATTCGCTTCATTTTTAAAGCTACTAAGTAAAAGTGTTGTCTTTTTGCCGTTTTTGATGAGGTTTTTCTTTAATAAATCGTTCGCAAGTTCCTCTAAATAGCGGAAATCTTCGCTGGTTTCTTCGGAAAATCTTTCGAAGTGGGCGTAAACGGCTGGATTTTCTTGTTTTAAAAATGGCAAGAGTTGCGCCCGGTAGCGGTTTCTTGTGTATTCTTGGCTCGCGTTCGATTCGTCAATTTCGTATGCTAATTCGTATTTCTGTGCGTATTCGATAATTTCTGCTTTGGTAATTGGCAAAAATGGCCGAATCGCATGTCCACCTCTCACCTCGCGTTTTGGCTGTATGCCTGACCAGCCGATACTAGAACTGCCACGAACGAGTCGCATTAGGATTGTTTCGATTTGGTCATCCGCATGGTGCGCGAGAACTAGCTTGTTGATATTTTGCTCCACCATTATTGTTTCAAAAAAGGCATATCTAACAATGCGGGCTGTTTCTTCAATCCCTTTTTGCAAGTCTTGGGCTCGTCTGTTTACGTCAACTTCTTCCGTGTAAAACGGGAGATTATGTTGTTTGCAAAAATTTTCGACGAGTTGTTGTTCTTTTGCTGCATTTTCACGTAAATGGTGATTTAAATGCGCGACGGAGATTGCTTCTTTTGGAACTAGTTTTGAGTTCCATAAAAAATGCAGTAACGCCAAAGAATCCGGACCGCCAGAAACTGCCACAAGCAATTTATCGTCGGATCGGATTAAGTCATGTTTCTCGATATACTTATGTACTCGTTTTTGGGTGTCATCCATTCAAGAAAACCTTCCTTCGAAATTCGGCTCTCACATTTTTTATTAAAAAGTGCACCGTATTAATGATCCAATACGGTGCATCTACTTTACAATTAATTTTAGCGTATTAGCCGCGTTTTGCTCCTCGGCCGCCACGTTTGGATTCTGTTTGACGTTTGATAGTAGTTAATCTTTCATCACTATCTTTCAAGAATTTAGACATTATATCTTCAAAGCTCTCGGCTGGTTTAACATAGTTCCCAGCAGGTTTTTTGCTGTATTTTGGCTTACGATCATAACTTTTTTCTGGGCGGTCCGGACGATCTACTGCTTTACGAATGGACAGACCAATCTTACCATCATCACCAATATTCATTACTTTGACAGTAACTTCATCCCCTACAGTTAAGATGTCATTAATGTCCTTAACATAGTTATCTGCTACCTCACTAATATGAACTAAACCTGTTTTGCCACCTTCTAGCTCCACAAATGCTCCAAAATTAGTAATCCCAGTAACTTTACCTTGTAACTTGTTGCCTACTTCGATCGACATAAAAAAATGCGTCCTCCTTAAAATATCACTCTATTGCTTAATTATAGCTATAATAAAAAGAGTGTCAAACAGTCAAACTTACAAACCCCAAATATACTCAACTCTATTTTCCCTTTGATTCTACCATGGAGAATGACGGCTCAGCTGTGACTTACTCTTTTTGTTTCGAATTCTCTTCAGGAATATTAAAAATAATTTCTCCATCTTTGGATAGATAATATTCACTTCTTGCTAGTTTAGCTATGTACTCATCATTATGAAGTTTCTTGATTTGATCATTTAGTGCGTCTTCTTCATCTTTCATTGCAACCATTTTTTTGTCTACTTGCACTTGCTTCGCCTTTTTCTCTTTGAGTGTTAATACTTGTTTGGTGTACGTAATGGTTAACAGTCCACCTACCACAGCAAAAATAATAGCCATAAATGCAAGTCTACGAAACAGGGCAACGCGGCGACGACTACGAGTTTTTTTCATTGTTGCGGTATCTTTTATGTAGCGATTTTCTATTCTCGCCACTTTTGATTCGGCTTTTTTCATATATCGTCCCTCCCATATTCTTATTTGCTTATTGTCTATGATTTTCGGTAGAGAAAAAAACGTTTCTTGCTTAAAATGATATCAATAAATCAGGCATTTGTCTATTGGAATCCGCTAATTTTATGATATTTTTCTTGACTTTTTGACAAAAAATTGATTGTGGTTTATCTTGCTTAATAAAAAATCGTTTGAAATCGGCTAAACAGTGCCGTTTCAAACGATTTTTCTTTATCTACTTTCGTCTGTGCGTTCTTCTTTAATAATCGTGTACATTTCTGTTGCTTGTTCTTTTTTTGCATTTTCTTCTAGACGTTCGATTTTTGCTGTGACGATTTTTGGACCGAAGCGAATAACTAGTTCGTCACCGGATTTTACGTTAGTTCCTGGTTTTGCGGTTACTCCGTTTACTGCGATGCGTCCTTTTTCTGCTACTTCTTTTGCTACTGTACGTCTTTTAATTAAGCGAGATACTTTTAAATATTTATCTAGTCGCATAGTTGTTGCCATTTTATTCACCTACTTTATATTAATTATTTCCGCGCAACCAACTTGCTAAGTGCGAGCAATTTAGAGCCGAACGGAAGAAAAACGAAATCTTTTGGACCGAGCAATTTGTATCTTAGCGCGAAAATCAGGAAAATTCCGCCGCCGATTATGGCGCTGACTATTGCTTGGAGCGCGCTGCCGAGTCTGGTTTCTAGCGGGGCTAACCATTCGAACAGGCATGGAAAGACCGCCATTAGCGCTAAAGCTGCGAGCAGGCGAATGAGCATTGTTCTTTCGACGAACGGCACTCGGATTGTTTGTTTTAGCGAAACGTAACAAATAATCAGGATGACAAGTAAGCCGATACAGGTTGAAATCGATGCGCCCATTGTTGCGAGCCTTGGAATTAGAATGCTTCCTGATATCCATTTTACAATAAGTCCAATTCCAACGCCAACTGCGGGTACAGCGATTTTTCCGAAGCCTTGTAAAATGCTGCTTAACATGATGATGAGTGAGCTAAGGAAAACGGCGGGCATGAATAATTGTAAGACGAATGTGCCGTCTGGAGTTTGGAATAACATTTGGTTCAGCGGGCGCATGATGACGATGAGTCCAACTGTTTCTGCACCGGCTAAAATTAGCGTGATTTTGATTGCCAATAATACCGAGCGTTTGAGTTCTTTTTGCTGACCTTGAACTCTTGCTGCCGTGATCATTGGGACGAGCGCGAGTGCAAGTCCGGTCGAAATGACTAGCCCCAATTGTAAGATTGGCTGACCGCGGTCGTAAATCCCTTTGAGTGATTTGGCAATGAAATCAGGGATTCCGGAGTCGCTCATTAACCGATACACTTGGAAGGAATCGACTAGCTGGAATAAAATCAGCATCGAGCTAACTACGCAAATCGCCACACTTTGCCGTAAAAAGGCGCGACCGATACCGACTTTTTCTTCTTTATTAGCGAATACAGCTGGTTGAATTCCTTCTCCGAGCGCAACTTTTTTATTGTAAAAGTGACGTAAAATGAAGATTCCGGAAATCCCGCCGAAAAACGCCCCACTCATCGCCATCGAGCCAGCATCATATAAATCGAGACCGAAATGAAGCGCCAGTCCAGCTCCTATCAAAATTATCGCCACTCGAATGATTTGTTCGACTGTTTGCGAAATCGCGGTCGGTATCATGTCTCCTTCTCCTTGGAAAAAGCCACGCATAAACGCGAGTTGCGGCATGAGTAGAAAAACGAAACTAATGACGCGGATTAATTCTGATAAAGCTGGGTCGCCCATCATCATGGCAATCACATTAGCAAACAGGAATAAAAAGGCGAAAATCGCAATACTTACAATTCGGAGCATCCTTGAGACTGCGCGCATAATGATTTGTTGCCGTCTAAAATCGCCTTCTGCCTCTGCTAACATTTTCGAAATAACAACCGGGAAGCCGCCGAGTGCAAGCGTCATTGCGATTCCGTAAATTGGGTATACTTGTTGAAAAATATAGAATCCGACGTCGCCCACCATATTTTGAAAAGGTACACGGTAAACTGCGCTAAGTATTTTAGAGATAAGCGAGGCAGCGGTTAGCCAAGCTGCACCTTTCATTAGTCGCTTCATGGAACGTTCAGACATCCCGCCACCTCCTTTCTTCTTAATTACTTATCAATTTTCGGTTGATACTTTTTCTTTCATAGCACCACGAAGTTTTTCAGCTAAGCTTTTCACTTGGTATAACCATTCTTTTAAAGGTTTATTTTGGACATTAATCGTGATTTTTAGTTGCGTGCCTTCCATGCCAACGCCGACCATGCGGCCAAATTCGCCAATAATTTGCATGACGATATCACCGCGAATGCCAGCTGTTCCACTTTCCGAGAATAACATTGTAATTTTATTTTGTTCTTGTTTCACGGATTCAATGCCAACTTCTAGTGCGTGTACTTTAAGTTCAGTCATCGTGAACAGATATTCCACTTCTTCTGGATATTCTCCAAAACGGTCAATCATATCACTTTGTAAATCCTCAAGTTCGCTCAACACTTCTATATTGCGGAAGCGTTTGTACATCTCGATTTTTTGACGGCCGTCTGTAATATAATATTCTGGAATATACGCATCGGCTTGGATATCGATTTCGACTGGGACGATTTGTTTTTGTTCTTCTTTTGGTTTTTTCGCTTCGATTGCTTCTTTGAGCATTTGCGAGTAAAGATCGAACCCGACTGAATCGATAAAGCCATGTTGTTGCGCGCCGAGAATATTTCCGGCACCGCGAATGGATAAATCACGCATGGCGATTTTGAAACCAGAGCCTAATTCGGTAAATTCTTTAATGGCCGATAAGCGTTTCTCCGCTTCCTCACGCAAAATTTTATCTTTTTGATACATGAAGTAAGCATAGGCGATTCTGTTCCAACGCCCTACCCGTCCGCGTAACTGATAGAGTTGAGAAAGCCCCATTCGGTCAGCGTCTTGAACGAACAGCGTGTTAACGTTTGGAATGTCTACGCCAGTTTCAATAATCGTTGTTGTTACGAGTACGTCGAATTCCCCTTCAAGGAAACTCAAAATAACAGATTCTAATTCTGATTCGCCCATTTGGCCGTGCGCAGTTGCCACTCGAGCATCTGGAACCATCGCAGAAATTTCATCTGCTTTTTGGGTAATGGATTCAACCCGGTTGTAGAGATAGTACACTTGTCCGTCACGTGCTAATTCCCGTTCGATTGCCTCGCGGACTAAAACGTTATTTTGTTCCGCGACATAGGTTTGCACCGGGAAACGGTTTGCTGGCGGAGTTTCGATAACAGATAGGTCACGAACGCCGAGCATCGACATGTGTAGTGTTCTTGGAATTGGTGTCGCAGTAAGTGTTAATACGTCGATTTTGGAACGCATTTGTTTGATTTTTTCTTTGTGCGTTACGCCAAATCGTTGTTCTTCATCGACAATGAGCAAGCCCAAATCTTGATATTCGACATCTTTGGATAAAAGGCGGTGTGTGCCAACAACGACATCTACTGTACCATTTTTCATACCTTTTAATGTCTCGGTTTGTTGCTTTTTCGTGCGGAAACGGCTTAAAAGTCCAATTTCGATTGGGAAGCCTTGGAATCGCTCTTTCATTGTTTCATAGTGTTGTTGCGCTAAAATGGTTGTCGGCACTAAAAAGGCAACTTGTTTGCCATCCATAATAGCTTTGAATGCAGCTCTGAGGGCCACTTCGGTTTTTCCGTAACCAACATCTCCGACCAAAAGGCGATCCATTGGGCGTGGTCGTTCCATATCTTTTTTGATTTCTGAAATCGAGCGCAATTGGTCTTCAGTTTCTTGATACGGGAAAGTATCTTCAAATTCGCGCTGCATTTCGTCATCCGCGCTAAACGCATAACCTTTTTCAGCTTCACGTTCGGCGTATAGTTTGATTAAGTCGTCCGCAATATCTTGGACGGAAGCTTGCACTTTCTTCTTAACTCGTTTCCATTCAGCGCCACCAAGTTTATTTAGCCTAGGCGACTTACCTTCTGCCCCAACGTATTTTTGAACTAAATCAAGTTGATCAACCGGGATGAAAAGTTTATCTTCACCTTGATAAACAAGTAACAGGTAATCTTTATGCACGCCGTTGATATCTAACGTTTCCATACCAACGTAGCGCGCAATACCGTGATTGACGTGAACTACGTAATCGCCGACTTTTAGCTCGGAATAGCTTTGGATTCGCTCAGCATTGGAAAGTTTTTGGCGTTTTTTTACCTTTTTGATTTTTTTATTGAAGAGCTCGGTTTCGCTAATAATCGCTACTTTGGCAAGCGGTAGTTCAAAACCATTTTGGAATGTTCCGATGACAAATTGAACCATTCCGTATTTCGGCACGTCCGATTCTTCTTTTAAAATGGTGCTTTCCATGTCGTAATCAGCCAAGGTTTGCTGCATTTTTTCCGCGCGTTCTAAATTCGGCGCTAAGATTACTACTGCATAATTGTTTTTATGCCAGCTTTCTAGCTCCGTTTTTAAAACATTCATTTGACCGTGGAATTGCTGCATTTGTTTATAAACGATATTGGTCGTTTTCGATGCGCGCATGCTCGCCATTTGTTTTTGGAAAAGGGATAAATAAATTTTTGGTGATTGGTTTGCTTCTAATAGTTTTTTGAAAGAATGGCTTACTTGCACATCGCGAACTGTTTCCATTCGACTTAACGTTTCTGTCTGCCACTCCGCTTCTTCCCGTTCCAAACTTTCTTCGGTTTCCAAAATCCGCGCAAATTCATCGAGCAAAATGGCCGTATTTTTTGGTAAGTAATCGAAAAGCGAGGCTGGGTCTGGGTAAGCCAACCCAATATATTTAAAGAACATGTCTGGTTTTACGCCTGAACGCAACATTTCCAATTCTTCTTCTAAATTTTCAACGAGCGCTTGTTTATCCGCGTCTTCTTTTAACTCATTTAAAGTGAGCGTCATTTTCTTTTCCAAACGTTGGACGATGTCAGGATAATAACTTTGATCTAAAATGATTTCTGTTGCCGGAAGCAAGCGGAATTCTTCCACGCGTGTTGTCGAGCGTTGTGTTTCCACATCAAAGAAACGAAGCGAATCTACTTCGGTATCAAAAAGTTCTATTCTGATTGGAAATTCTTCTGTGATTGGGTAAATATCAATAATCCCGCCGCGAACGCTGAATTCTCCCGGGGTATTTACCATCCCGCTCATCGTGTAACCCATCGTTACTAATTTTTGACGTAAAACATCTGGATCGATTTCTTCGCCTTCAACGATAGATATATTGAAATGTTTCCAAAGCGCAACTGGCGGAAGCATTTTTCTAAGTCCAGCCACTGGGACGATGACGATTCCCGGTTTTCCGGACAGCAGAAAGTCGAGTGCTTCAACACGTTGACCACGAAGCTCCGGGCTAGAAATACTAAGCTCTGATGAAATTAATTCATCTGCTGGGTATAAAAATAGGCGATCAACGTCCATTAATGAAAGTAGATCATCATATAATTTTTGTGCATGATATAAATTGTGCGTGACAAATACAACTGGCCGCTTCGATGCTCCTTCTACCACGCTTGCAAATAACGCGCGCGAAGAACCCGTGAGTCCCGTGACAAGTTGTGCTTTTTCTTTTTCATCAAGCGCTTTTAAGACCGCTCGAATATCTTTTTGTTCATATATTAATTGTTGTAATCCTTTCAAGGGAAAACAGCTCCTTTTTTTGTCAGAAAATTCATTCTACAGGGTGCGAGAGTCAATCACACGTCCGAAGAAAGACCGAAATACGTGGCAAAAAAATTACCACGTCTCGTCATTGTTTATTTTTGGTTGTATTTATTCATTACTTCAATAAATGGCGTTTGCGCAAAGTCTTCGATGGCATCTGCACTTTTTTGAATTGCTGCGATAATATCAGGTTGTTCTGCTTTAGGGAAATCTCCTAACACGTAGTTAATGACTTCTCCTTTTATAGGGCGACTTACACCCACACGAATACGGTTAAACTCTTGCGTCTTGACGTGTTGGATAATGGATTTCATGCCATTATGGCCGCCAGCGCTACCTTTTTGACGCAATCTGATTTTCCCAACTGGTAAATCAAGATCATCGTACACAATCACGACGTCTTCAATCGGGATGTTGTAGTAATCCATTAGCGGACGAATACATTCACCAGAAGCATTCATGAAAGTGAGCGGTTTTACTAAAATTATTTTTTCGCCGCCAACGTTAATTTCACTTGTCATACCATTAAATTTGGATTTTTTCCAAGGTGTTTGATGGCGGAAACTTAGCTCATCAACTACCATAAAACCGACATTATGCCGGGTACGTTCGTATTTTTTGCCCGGATTTCCGAGTCCTGCAATTAATTTCATAAAAGCTTCTCCTTACATGAACGAAACCACTTCACGAATGAACTGGTTTTTGTTTCGATGTTTTTTTGATTATAACATGGATTGCACTTGGTTGAAAGTTTTCCAACTAGGCTTGATGTTCGGCAATTTTATTTTCGATAATTTGCCATGCTGTTTTATTTTCAGCTTGAAAGTCTGCTGTTTTCCAATTTTCAGGAGTTTTTCCGATATATTTTTCAAAACCGAATTTTTGATATAAATAAATTGCTTGGTAACTTCCGGTTTGTGTGGTCAAATAGACAAAATCATTTTTATTTATACCGAGGATTTTGGATAGCAAGGCTTTTGCGATACCTTTGCCACCGTGCGAATCGAGGACAGCCACCCAATGAATCCGGCTCGCCATTTCGCCAAATGTATTCCCGTCCCAGAGCATTGCCGTTCCAATAAGCGCACCATCTGGAGCTTGCACAAAAACACAACGCTTGGCCAATTTTTCTTTTTCATTTCCAAATTCTGATTCAAAACGAGCGCGAATACTATCCATTGATGGCACCTGACCAGTTTCTAATTGCAATCTACACCAGTCTTCTTCCAAACCATCTTTATAAAAGCAAAAAGAATATCCCGCCGGCAAATGAAACTCCGGATAATTTGCGGCATCGTGATTGACCATCGCAACAGAAATATGTGGTACTGATTTATCAAGCATATAAACGCCTCCTTCTCGAAACTATTATAACAAAAAAAATGGAAGATATCGCAAACAAATGCGAATCTTCCATCCTTATTTATTCAAAATTATTCAACTGGCTCTTCATCTTTACCATGTACAGCTTCTGGTTCTGGCGCTTCCGTAGTCGTCGGTTCTTCTTCAGCGCGCGGAGCAGACACAGTTACTACTGTTTCTTCTTCCTCAGCTTGCACGACGTAATCTTTGTTTTCCGGAAGATCGTTCGTTGTTAAAACATCACCGATTTCTAATGAAGAAATGTCTAATTCAATTGTTTCTGGTAATTTTTCTGGTGTTGCCGAAACTTTTACGTCATGGATAATTTGTTGTAATACGCCGCCAGCTTTAACTCCTGGTGCATCACCAACTAATACCACGCGAACATCGGTCTCCACTTCTTCATTCATATCAACCGCTAATAAATCAACATGCACTAAAACATCTTTTAACGGATCCACTTGATATTCATGTAATAAAACATTTAACTTCTTGCCGTCTACAGTAACTGAAAATACGGCGTTTCGACCATTGTCACGAACTGCTTTGATTAATTCCAAAGAATCAACGGAAACTGGAACATTCTCTGATTTGTAACCATAAATAATTCCAGGTACTTTTCCTTCACTACGCAATCTCGTTACTTCTGAATGTTGCGTTGTTTCTCTTTTCTGGACCTCTAATGTTGTTGCCATAAAAAATCACTCCACTCATTCAATTTTGGTACATCTACATTATATCTACCCGTTAGAGAAATAGCAAAACAAAGGAATAGCCTTATTTTGTTTTGTAAGGTTTATAATTCTCAATAAAAGGTAAACAGAAAATAGCGGTTGAACGCGAATGCAGACGCTTCCAAACTGTACTATAGCGTTTTCATAAAAACATTATAACAACTTTTTTAAATTTAGGACGTTCAACGCTTCACAAATGAAAAATACATGGTATACTGTACTAGTAAATAGATTTTTTATAGGAGGAATTCGAAATGAAAGATCATCAAAAAATTATTTTAGTTGGCGACGGAGCAGTTGGTTCCAGTTACGCATTTGCTTGTGTAAACTTAAGCATCGGACAAGAATTTGGTATCATTGACATAGATAAAGACAGAACTATTGGGGATGCAATGGATTTAAGCCACGCCGTTCCATTTTCCACACCAAAGAAAATCTACTCAGCGAATTATAGCGATTGCCATGATGCAGATTTAGTTGTCGTAACAGCTGGAACTGCACAAAAACCCGGTGAAACTCGTTTAGACTTAGTAAATCGTAACATCAAAATCATGAAAGGTATCGTGGATGAAGTTATGGCAAGTGGGTTTGACGGTATTTTCCTAATCGCATCTAACCCGGTAGATATTTTAACTTACGCTACATGGAAATTTTCAGGCCTTCCTAAAGAACGCGTTATCGGTTCTGGAACAAGCCTTGATACAGCACGTTTCCGTATGTCGATTGCCGATTATTTAAAAGTGGATGCTCGTAACGTCCATGGTTACATTCTTGGCGAACACGGCGACACTGAATTCCCAGCATGGAGCCACACAACTGTCGGCGGTCTTCCAATCACTGAATGGATCAGCGAAGACGAACAAGGCGCAATGGACACTATTTTCGTAAGCGTTCGTGATGCTGCCTATGAAATCATTAATAAAAAAGGCGCTACTTTCTACGGCGTTGCAGCTGCTCTTGCTCGTATTACAAAAGCAATTTTAAATAACGAAAATGCGATTCTGCCACTTTCTGTTTATTTAGATGGTCATTATGGTATGAAAGACATTTATATCGGCGCACCAGCAGTAGTTAACCGTCAAGGCGTTCGCCACATTGTTGAAATGAACTTGACCGATAAAGAAAAAGAACAAATGAAAAACTCTGCGGATACTCTTAAAAAAGTGCTAGACGACGCAATGAAACAAGTAGACTAATATTATCAAACCTTAAAAGCATGCGACTTTGCATGCTTTTTTGTTATACTTAATTTATTCGAGAGGAGGTCCGAGTATGATTACTTTTGACGAACTTAATGCCGAACTACAAGCTTTAGAAAATCCCAATACGATTAAAATTTTTCGTAATCACGGTTGCCCGGAAACATTAGAGCTTTATGGTCTGAAAATTGGTGATTTAAAGAAAATTATTAGCCGAGAAAAACTAAAGAAAAACCACGAACTCGCCATAGAGCTGATTGAATCAAATAACAGTGATTTGATTTATCTCGGTTTACTTGCAATCGATTCAAACAAAATAACCATCGGGCAAATCGAAAAATGGAATGTCGCTTTCCGAGAAACTTGGTCACAACTAACTTTCGGACTCGCATCAGTTGTAAGCAAACGTGATGATGCATTCCTTTTCGCTAAAAAGTGGATTGAAAGTGATTATGATTTAACTAAATCCATGGGCTGGCAGATTTATAGCGAGCATATTAACGATTTACCCGAAGCAGAGGCATTACTTCAACGCGCGAAAGACACGCTGCAAACAGAAACCAACAGAACCCGCTATTCAATGAACGGTTTTATTATCACTTGCGGAATTTACAAAGACGATTTGCACAAAAAAGCGATGGAAGCTGCGAAATCAGTCGGGAAAGTTCATGTAAACCTTGGAAATACAGCTTGTAAAGTTCCAGACGCCATTTCTTATATAGAAAAAGCGCGAAATCGTACGAAATAACCGGATATCCTTTGACTAGAAAAAGTACTAAGAGGTATGATAAAAGAAAACTGGAGGGATAAATAATGATAGTTACAACCTCACCAAATATTGAAGGCAAACAAATTATTGAGTATAAAAAAATCGTTTTCGGCGAAGTCATCACTGGCGTTAACTTTATGAAAGATATTGGGGCTGGACTTCGAAATTTCTTCGGGGGCCGTTCGCAAGGCTATGAGGACGAACTAATTAACGCTCGCGAGGAAGCAATTCGCGAAATGGAACAACGCGCGAAAGATATTGGCGCAAATGCCGTTATTGGCGTTGATATTGATTATGAAGTGCTCGGAGCTGATAACGGGATGCTGATGGTTACTGCATCTGGTACAGCTGTTGTTATTGAAGCGCAGGATTATTAAATTAAAAAGAAGTATAATTGCAAAAACGCAGAATTTCAATTATTTCGTTTTTAATTTATTACGGTTTTACCAAAAATGCATCAGGAGATGAACCAGTGTTCGAGAGTATTAATTTTAGAAATTGTGAAGTTTTATTTTTAGAGAAAGATAGTAGTTTTTTTAAAGAGGATTTACTTCAAGCAAGATTTCCAAACGGCCGTTTAATTGATGTGGGTTGGTACGGTAAAGATTGCAGTTTTTGTATCCAGGTAATTGAAGATACGAATTCGGAAAAACCTTGTTATAAAACCAACAGATTTAAAGTAGAGTGGATGGAAAAAGATATTCAAAATTTCATAGACTATGAAACAATTGAATATACAGATGAAATTTCAAGCCTATTTTTCACACTGGAAAATTTTATAAAAACAAGGGAAGACAAACAGCAGCCATATTATAATGACGCCACCCAAATATTAGAAAAATTGCATAGTTTAGGACTTGAACAAAATGAAGTGGCTAATTATATTCAAACATTTGCTTTACAATATAGAGAAAGCGATGAAAATAATTGGGACTTTGCGTGTGATTTACTTGATTTAGTGACGGGGTTTTGTGCTCCAAAAAAACATATTTGGCATCAATAAATTATTGATGCCAAATATGTTTTTTATTTAACCTCTTTATAACCTTGAGATTTCAGCAATTTTACAGACGCTTTCATACTAACCCCCTTAGAAGTATCACCACTTGTAGTCATACCCGGGATTCCCTTTATATCTTCTGAAGAAATTTTAGTGTAATCTATCTCTAGTGTTTCAATAGCTTTATCATCTTTATATTCCATTTTCGCCGTTACTCCGTCAATGTTTTGAAACTTATCAATTCTTTCTTTAAACATTTTTTCAGCTTCTTCTTTTGAACTAACGCCTAGCGCAGTGTAAGGCATTACATTTTCAGCTGTTTGCTTTGTGACTTTGTTTCCTTTACAAGTGTATACCAATTTAGATTCTACACCATTTTGTGAACGTTCGTACGTTTTCGTGTCCGCCATCACTCCACAAGCTACTAACATTACTGCCATAACCATTACAAATAAAGCCATTGTTCCCTTTTTAAGTGTATTCATCGTTGCTTCCTCCTCTTTTTGTTTCACATTCGCCTCAGAATAACCTAACCGCATTTGAGTTACAATGGATTTTTTGTGAACTTTTTATAGCACGCCAATAGTTAAGCTCCGTTGTTATTAACGCACATGGTTATCAAACAAAAAAAGAAGTATCCGACTGAGCGGATACTTCTTTCTTATCACAAACTTATTATTTAACTTCTTTATAACCTTGGGATTCTAGCATTTTCGAAGATTCTTTCATGCTAATTCCGCTTTCGATATCGCCACTTGCAGCAAATCCTGGAAGTTTAACCAATTCTTTTGCATCTGCTTTTTCGTAGTCAATTTCTAGTGTTTCGATTACTTTATCATCTTTATACTCAAGGCCTTGTTTTACGCCTTCAACACCTTGGAACTTGTCGCTTGTTTCTTTTAACGCTTTTTCAGCTTCATCTTTGTTTTTAAATCCTAGAGCAGCATAAGTCATTTCATTTTCTGTTGTTTGTTTAGTAACTTTATCTTTTACATAAGTATAAGTCATTTTTGTAGTAGCACCATTTTGAGAAAGTTCGTATGTTTTTGTTTCTTCTTTCCCTCCACAAGCTACTAACATTACTGCCATAACCATTACAAATAAAACCATTGTACCCTTTTTAAGCATTTTCATCGTTGTTTCCTCCTCTTTTTTTGTTTTACAACTGTCTTAGAATAACCTAACAGAATTTTAGATACAATGGATTTTTTGTGAACTTTTACTTTTATAAAAAGGCATTATTTTTATTGTAGCAACATAATTTAGACACATTTTTATCAGCAATAAAAAACAGGACCCCTAAGAGGAATCCTGTTTTCAGTTTAAAATTTTATTCGAATAAAGAACTTACAGAAGCATTTTCGTGAACGCGTACAATTGCTTCACCAAGAAGAGCCGCAACAGATAGTTGTTCCATTTTGTCGATCCATTTTTCTTCTGGAAGAGCGATGGAGTTTGTCACAACTAATTTTTCGATTGGCGATTCTTCAATGCGTTTCATAGCCGGACCTGAAAGAACTGGGTGCGAACAGCAAGCGTAAACTTTTGTTGCACCAGCTTCACGTAATGCTTTTGCAGCAAGTGTGATTGTTCCAGCTGTATCAATGATATCATCAATAATAATACAAACTTTTCCTTCTACATTACCAACGATGTTCATTACTTCAGCTACGTTTGGACGCGGGCGACGCTTATCAATGATAGCAATCGGCGCTTTCAAACGGTCAGCCATTTTGCGGGCACGAGTAACTCCACCATGGTCAGGGGAAACTACTACTAAATCGTCGCCTAAATGACGTTCGCTGAAATAGTCACTTAGAAGGCGTACTGCGTTCAAGTGATCAATCGGAATATCAAAGAAACCTTGGATTTGCGGTGCGTGCATATCAAGTGTAATCATTCTTGTTGCACCAGCTGTTTCGATTAAGTTCGCTACTAATTTCGCTGTGATCGGTTCACGGCTTCTTGCTTTACGGTCTTGACGTGCATAACCATAGTAAGGCATAACAATATTAATTGTTGCTGCGGAAGCGCGTTTCAACGCATCAATCATGATCAAAAGTTCCATTAAATTCTGGTTTACAGGATTACTCGTTGATTGAATAACATATACATGACAACCACGGATACTTTCTTCAATGTTAATTTGGATTTCTCCATCACTAAAATGAGTAACGCTTGATTTCCCTAACTCAATACCTACTTCTTTCGCAATCTCTTCAGCTAGTTCACGATTAGAATTTAGCGAGAAAATCTTCAACTTTGGATCAAAATACTCGTTTGACATAATCAGCCTCCACTATTTTTTATTAAAATTTTAAAATTCCCAAACGGAAATTATTTACCGTGATTCAAATGTTTCGCATAACCAAGCTTGTTGTCTTGCTTCGCGCGAGCAATTCCTAACGCGTCATCAGGAACATCTTTTGTAATGGTGGAGCCAGCAGCTATGAAAGCTCGGTCGCCCACTTTAACTGGTGCAATCAAGTTTGAGTTACAACCAACAAAGACATCGTCACCAATGATGGTTTTTGCTTTGTTTTTGCCGTCGTAATTAACCGCAATACTTCCGCAACCAACATTGACGTTTTTACCAATTTCCGCATCGCCCATATAAATGAAATGCGGTAATTTAGTTCCTTCACCAACAACTGCTTTTTTCGTTTCGACGTAATTTCCGATTTTCACATGGTCGTGAATGTCAGATTCCGGTCTTAGGTGAGCATATGGGCCAATTTGAACGTCATCGCCAACTTTACTTTCAAAAATGGAAGAAGTTCTGACGTTTACTCGTTCACCGATAACACTGTTTACGATTTCCGAGCCGCTTGTAACCACACAATCATCACCAATTACAGTTTTCCCACGAAGCATAACTCCAGGTTCAATTACTGTATCTTGACCAATTTTTACATCTATATCAATATACGTACTTTCCGGATTAACAAGCGTTACTCCATTACGCATATGATTTTCGTTAATTCGACGTTGCATTAATTTGGACGCTTCAGCTAGGGCGATTCGGTCGTTCACTCCAAGTGACTCTTCGAAAGACTCCATTCTGTAAGCCGCAACGACTTCATCCGAATCTTTTAAAATTTTAATAACATCTGGTAAGTAATATTCTCCTTGTACGTTATCGTTAGAAACATTCTCTAACGCTTCAAAAAGTGCTTTATTGTCAAAGCAATATGTTCCAGTGTTAATTTCTGAAATACGTTGTTCTTTTTCTGTCGCATCTTTATGTTCTACGATTTTTTCTACAATGCCTAGGTCATCACGAATAATACGACCGTAACCTGTAGGATCTTCAATAACCGTTGTAAGAATAGTTGCTTTTGCGCGTTTTTCGTGGTGATATTTCAGTAAAGCTTCCATCGTGCTAGCTTCGATTAAAGGTGTGTCCCCACAAACAACTAATGTCACACCATCTTTTCCTGCAAGTTCTGCTTTCGCTTGAAGTACCGCATGCGCTGTTCCAAGTTGTTCTTCTTGTTTTACAAACTCGCTTTTACCAGCTAAATGCTCTTGTACTTTCTCAGCTCCGTGACCTACAATCGTAACCACTTTATCAACATCTAGTGTCGAAATTTGATCTACTACATGTTCGACCATTGGTTTCCCACAAACAGGATGCAATACTTTGTAAAGTTTTGATTTCATCCGTGTGCCTTGGCCAGCAGCAAGCACTACAGCATATCGTTTTGACATTATATAGAACCTCCAATATTCACTATTCATCCACTATGAATGATAACGTAAAATTTGCTTTTTTTCAAGAATGCGCCCAAATAAAAAACCTTACCTACATTTTTAAGGTAAAGATTCCATTTAAAGTTTTATTTGTTTGAAAATTCCGAAAGATACAGTGTGATTATTTATTTGCTTACTAAAAGAAGAATTTACAGGTATGCCACAAAAATGTTTTCTAAAATGGATCTGTTTTTGCAACATCATTAAAAATTCCCCTCCCTGTTTTATAATCTGCTTTTAATTATACCATAGCCAAAATAGAAGACCAAGGCTATTTATGATTTTTTTCATGCTTCTTATAAACAAAAAGGGCTAGCACGCAGCCAGCCCTTGAAAATTTTTAATTATTCAGCAGAAACGGACTCAGATTCTTCTTCTGTTACCGCAGTTGCTTCTTCTTCACCAACGCGTTCATATTCAGCTAAAACTACTTCTTGAATTTTCGCACGAGTATCGGAATTAATTGGGTGAGCGATGTCACGGAATTCACCGTCAACACCACGTTTACTTGGCATAGCTACGAATAAACCGTTATTCCCATCAATAACGCGGATATCATGAACTACAAATTCCTCATCTAAAGTGATTGAAGCAATCGCTCTCATTCTTCCATCAGTTTCTACACGACGTAATCTCACATCTGTTACTTGCATTATTAGTCACTCCTTATCCCATTTGCCTCTTTCAAAAAGAATCTGCTTATCCCAGCCAAAATCTTAGGTACTTATCCCCCAGCTGTTCCCAACAACGTTCTCCCTAACCGAGGATTTTTTAGTTTTCTTCTACAACACTTTCGTTTGCAGAACTTTCTTCAGCTACTGCTGGTTCGTCCGCTACTTCATAAGCAGCTAAAACGGCTTCTTGAATTTTTGCACGGGTGCCTGAGTTAATTGGATGAGCGATATCTCTAAACTCACCATCCGGCGTACGTTTACTAGGCATAGCTACGAACAATCCCTCGTTGCCATCGATGACACGAATGTCGTGAATAACAAACTCACCGTCAATCGTTATTGAAGAAATAGCTTTCATTCTCCCATCTGTCTCAACACGTCGTAATCTCACATCTGTAATCTCCATTATCTTCACCACCTTAATCTAGTTGCGCTGCTAGTAAACAATGCTCACATGCAACTTAAGTACACACACTCGAGAAAAATTCCCCCATAGAAAAAATTACTTTTATAAGCAAGCAATATTCACGTAAAATTCTTCCCTATGAACATAATAATAAAAAAAACTAAATTTGACAACTTTGTGAATTGTAATCTAAAAAAAATAGTTTTTTTCGGAAAATCGTTGACATTTTCAGATTGTTCCTTCTAGTTTCTGTTTTGTATACAATATTTATCATTATATGTATAAAAACCTCAAAACCATTGCCATCACAGTATCATGATGTAATCATCATACTATTTTATAGACAATAACACCAGTGAAACGGTGCTAAATTTATCATTTCTAAAAAATAATTGTATACAATAAACGAGAAATTTATGAGTTTTCATAGCTCATATATTTACAATATTATACTTCTCTATCCCTCTTGTTCCAATTAGCCAACAAATACTGTATACCCCAAAAATCCCATTCTAATGCATGATTTGAGAATTAATTTCACTTTTTTTATCAAATTTTTACCGAAAGCGGATTTTGAAAGCGTTTAATTGTGACAAAAAGATTAAATATAGATGACAAGACATCCTATAGATTAATTTTGTAAAAAAAAGAAACCCGAAACAGACTATTCCGGATTTCTTTTTTGTTTACTCAGATCTTAAAGCATCAATTGGTCTTAATTTTGATGCCTTGTTGGCAGGTGCGATACCAAATATTACTCCGATACATAAAGAGAATACAAAGGAGAAGATTATGGTTCCCGCTGTTATTCCTGAGGATATACCTGCGACAGAGCCGAATATAAGCGCTCCTGACACACCGATCAGTATCCCAATCACGCCACCACAAACACTAATAACGATTGATTCAATGAGGAATTGTAGTAAAATGGCTCGTTTTTTAGCTCCGAGCGCTTTTCTTATGCCGATTTCTCTCGTTCTCTCACTGACAGAAACTAGCATTATGTTCATAATTCCGATACCACCAACAACAAGCGAGATGGCAGCAATTGCACCAAGCGCAGTAGTTAGCGTTGTACTAATTGTGTTAAAGGCATTAAGAATTTCTTGTTGATTGATTACTTGATACGATGGTCCCATTTGTGCAGAAGAAGCATTTTCTTCTTGTTCTTTTTCGTCGCCGAATTTAATTGCAAGACGAGATTCTAAAGTATTTACAACAAAATCAACATCTTCAGCGGATTTCGTTTCTACATAAATCGTGCGGACGTTTGTATCTTTTAGTAGTCTTTGTGCGGAAGAAATTGGAATGAAGATTTGATCATCACTAGATCCCATCATCGAAGCACCTTTTTCTTTTAGCACGCCAACAACTTTATACGGCATTCCGTTCAATCTTACTGTCTCACCAATCGGATCACCGAAACCAAACAGGTCGCTCGCTACCGTAGAACCGATTACAGCTACTTTCTGGCCATATTCAGTATCGATAGGTAGTAGGAAACGCCCTTCTTTCATTTCTAGGCTACGAGCGGCCTTGTACTGGTCATTCGTCCCGATTACTTTATTACTTGAACTCTTATAGTCAAAAGTTGCATTCACTTGACCAGATAATTCTGGAGAAACACTTTTGACGCCATCGATATTTTGGTATTTCATTACTTCATCATACGTGTATTTGTCGTTTGGATTAACGGAACTATTCACTACTGTAATTAAGTTCGAACCTAAATCGCCCATTTGATCGTCAACTTCTTTGGTTACGCCATTTCCTAATGAAACTAATAGAATAACGGACGCAACACCGATAATAATACCTAGCATGGTTAGAAACGATCTTAATTTACTTGCTTTCAATTGTTTCCATGCCATTTTCATACTTTGGAGAACGCTCATGCTTGTGTCGCCTCCTCGTGGAATAATTTACCATCTTGAATACGGATGCTTCTTGTACCGTAAGAGGCGATAGTTGGATCATGCGTGATCATTACGATAGTATTGCCAGCACGATTCAGTTCTTGCAAGATTCCCATTACTTCTTTACCTGTTTTCGAATCAAGTGCACCAGTTGGCTCATCTGCTAGTAAAATTTGCGGATTTCCAGCAAGTGCTCTCGCGATAGCCACACGTTGTTGTTGTCCACCAGAAAGTTGTGTTGGCAAGTTTCTGCGTTTTTCAAGCAAGCCTACTTTTTCTAAACATTCGATTGCTGCTTTTTCTCGAGCAGAAACACTTAGTCCTGCATAAATGAGTGGAAGTTCCACGTTTTCAAAAGCAGATAATTTTGGAAGTAAATTAAACTGCTGGAAAATAAAGCCGATTTTTTTGTTTCTGATTTCGGATAGTTTATTGTCGCTTAGTTTGAAAACATCTACGTCATCAAGATGATAGCTGCCTTTATCTGGAACGTCTAAACAACCAATCATATTCATTAAAGTTGATTTACCGGAACCGGACGGGCCAACGATGGATAAAAACTCGCCTTGCTCAACGGTAAAAGTAACATCGTCTAATGCTTTAAAAGTTTCTCCGCCTAGCGTATACGTTTTTGTTAAATTTTTCATGTCAATTAGCGGTTTTGGCATGTTTATCCCTCCTTCATACAATTTGTCTGATTTGTACTTACAAAAAACTTAGCTAGGAGCACCTGGAACCGTTGCAGTTTCTTGTGTAGGAAGGATTACTTTTTCGTCTTTTTTAACGCCTTTAGTAATTTCGATATTATCTTCGTTATGAAGACCAGTTTCTACGAATTTCTTCACTTTTTTCGTTTGACCGTTGTCTTTTTCTTCTGGAACTAGTACGTAATATTTGTCGTCACTGTCTTTTTGAACAGCTTCAATTGGTACGTATAGTGCATCTTTTTTCTCTTTTACTAAAATGGAAGCATCGGCAGTCATACCTGCTTTTAAGTCGTCTGTTTTATCAAGGGAAATGATTACCGAGAAGCTAGATACGCCGTTTTGGACTTGGCCTTGTTCTGCGATTTCTTTCACTTTCCCTGTGTAAGTTTTGTCTGGAAGTGCTGTTACTGTAACTTTTACTTCTTGGTCTTTCTTGATGTTTGGAATATCAAGCTCGTCCATTTGCGCTACTAATTGAAGTTCGTCGTAATCTGGAACTTGTGTGTTTTCCGGGGAGATTGCGCCGGTTCCTGTAGCATTAATTTTTAAATCTCCTTGTTTTACTTTAGCTGTAACTAATTTTTCTTGCGTTACGGAGCCACTATTTTTCGACAATAAGAAAACCGCACCAACGGCTACTACTGCGATAATAACGATAACAATTAACCATTTAACCCATTTTTTCATGAATGTTCTCCTTCTGCTTCTAAAGTGTAGAAGCTTTGAATTTTATTATGTAGTAACGATAGAATCCATTCTACCATAAAAGTTAAATGAGTGAAGTACATCGCAAGGCTGATTTGTTTTTTGCCTTTATCCGCGAAAAATAAAAACCCCGAAAAATTTCTCCAGGGTTTGAAAATTAACTATTAAAGTAATTACCATCGACTACTTCTATTTGTTTTTCTTTCATGTTGACATTTTTTATTTTCACGAGCGATACGTAATCATCTACTAGGCGTTCTTCCGCGTATTCGGATTCGACTAGTACACCAATTCCTACTAAATGCGCATTGAATTCTTCTAGCAGATTTTTCATCCCGTTAATCGTTCCGCCGGCTTTCATAAAGTCGTCCACGATTACTACGTTGGAGCCTTCCGCTAAGCTGCGTTTGGATAGTTCCATTTTTTCGATTCGTTTAGATGAACCGGAGACATAGTTAATGCTCACGGTGGAGCCTTCTGTCACTTTGCTATCACGGCGCACGATAACAAATGGGACGCTTAAATGCTCGGCAACGGCTTGCGCAATCGGAATACCTTTTGTTGCAACAGTCATAATCGCATCTATTTTTTGGTTATTGAATTTCGTAGCTAAAATTTTACCAATTGCTTTGAGTGTCACCGGTTCCCCTAGCAAATCAGATAGGTACAAATAGCCTCCTGGAAGTAAACGGTTTGGTTCCGCAATTCTATTACATAATGTGTGTACAAAATCCAGTACATCGTCATTTCCCGCTATCGAAATGTACTGCACGCCACCAGCTGCACCCGGAACTGTTTCCAGCGTACCAATCCCTCTGTCTTCAAACGTTTTCTTTATGATGACTAAATCTTCACTAATAGAAGACTTAGCTGAGCCATAACGTTCAGCAAACATCGTAAGCGGCACTAACTTGCGCGGATGCGATAATAGAAACTGCGTCATATCAATTAATCGTTCACTGCGACGAATCTTCATAATCTCTCTCCCTTTGATAAAATTCCGTATATTAAAAAGCAATTTCACGTATTTTGTCCGTATTTTCTCTATTATAAAACGTTTTCTATAAAATTGACAACATTTATTATTTTAACGCACGAAAAAACCTGCCAAATAAACATCCTTTGACAGGCCAATGCTCTTATAAGTCACGGAAACTAATAATTTCTACTTCTTGTTGGCCTAAATATGCTTGTAATTCTCTTGAAGTTAGAATGGAAACTTCTTTGATGCGCGGCTCTACGTAACTAGATATTTCGCGTAATGTTTCATCAATAAATGCTGGATGGGTCATTACTTCCACTACATCATTTGTTCCAATATGCTCTTGTACTAATTTTTTAATCGTTTCAAAGGATACGCCTTCTGCATAAAACTCTGTCGCGAATAAATCAGGTGTTTTAATAGCACCAAAATCAGTAACATCTGCATGACGTCGAATGCTCACGCCATATTTTTCTGCTAATTTATGTTGTACTGGGAAAATTAATGGTTCGATCGAATGGTGCGTATCAAAATGAGAAATAGTAATGCCGGCGTCTAAAATTTTCTCAATTTGTGCGGTTAATTCGCGTTCTACTTCGTCCATATCTACATCAGCTAAGCCTGACTCGAGCGCCGTATAATTTCTACGGAAACGACCATCATCATCCGTTAATGTTTCTAAACCTTGAAGAACTGGTGATCCAAATGTTAGGGTCAAATGCGCACCGATATCCAGACCTGGGTTTTCTTTCGCTACTTCTACCGCCAAATCAAACGCCGGGCTATTAGCAAGCAAAGTTGTAGATTTCACGACGCCTCGTTTGTAAGACTCTAAAATACCATAAACTGCTCCTGGGCTAATTCCAAAATCATCTGCATTAAAAATAATTTTCATTTCTTTGACCCCTCCACATTAATTATTTGTATCGTTCTCGCCTTCACTCCAAGGCCTTACCATATAAACTTCCTCACAAAAGCCACGTAAGCCGTTATAGACACGTTTTGCTCTGGAGTACTGTTTGATAAGCGCAAATACTGTCGGGCCGCTACCACTCATTAAAGCCGCCTCAGCACCAAACGCTAACATCCGATCTTTTATGCGTTTCACTTGTGGATTTTTTTCTAGCGTCACAGATTCTAAAACATTTCCTGTTGCTGCAAAAATCCCATCTAAATCGCCTTTTTTAATGGATTCTATCATTTTTTCTGTGTCAGGGTGCTCTACGTTGTCTACTTGTAATTCTTTATAAATGGTTGGGGTTGATACGCTGATGCTCGGTTTTGCAAGCACAATCCAGCAACCTGGAATATTAGGTAATGCGGAAATCTTCTCGCCACGACCTGTCGCAAGGGCTGTTCCGCCGTAAACGCAAAATGCGATGTCTGAGCCAATTTCCGAACTTATTTCGGCAATTTCTTCTATCGAAAGGCCGAGTTCCCAAATAATATTTAAACCTTTGAGCGCTGCAGCTGCATCCGAGCTACCACCAGCAAGTCCAGCAGAAACTGGGATATGCTTATCAATCGTGATGCGCACACCCATTTTCACGTCAAAGCGCTTTTTCAAAAGGAGGGCCGCTTGATAAATTAAGTTACGACGATCTTCTGGAATAAAATGCGCTTTTACGTCCAGCACAATTTTGTCCTCGTCTAAGCGTTCTAAGTATAATCTGTCAGCAAGGTCTATTGTTGTCATCACCATTTCCACTTCATGATAGCCGTCTTCACGTTTGTACAGCGCATCAAGTGAAAGATTAATTTTAGCTGGTGCTGTTATGCTTATTTTCATTTTTCTTGGCCTCCGCGTTCAAAATCTCTTTTTCTATTCTATCATATGAAAGAAAAAATATGTAGCTAGCGGCCCAAAACTACTTCTATGTAAAGCAAAAACCGAACCACGTTAAATGGTCCGGCTACTTCAGCTTCATTACAAAGCTAATTCTTTATTATCATCTGTAAATACAAGTTCTACTGCGTCTGTTAGGATATCCGTGTAACTGTAGGATACTCTTTCGAAGTTGTTTTCATCTTGATCAAGTTCCACAATGAAAACGGATGGATATGTTTCAGCTAGGATACCGCAACGTTCAATCGTTTTCTTACGACCACCGTTTGCTTTCAATGTCAATGCTTTACCTAATCTAGAATCTAAATTCATCTTAATGCTTGCAATGGTTTTTGGCATTTATTTTCCACCTCACTAATAACTATTATAGCATAGTTCGGCTCCGAAATCAATAACCAAATATTTTAACAGTTGCAAGGGCTAACTGTCAACTAAGAAAGCGCTTTTTTTGAAAAAAATTATTTTTCCTTTAAAAAATCGCCTAAGAAGTTGCTTAGTTTCGCAAATTCTGGGATGTCTAATGTTTCTCCGCGGCGAATCAAGTCTATTCCAATCGCATTTAAACCTTCTACTAGCTCTTCCTTGCGTGCTTTTAGAGCTGGGAATTTTGAAGCCAAGTTATTCCAAAGTGTTTTTCTTCTTTGGGCAAACGAAGCTCTTGTTACTTCAAAGAAAAATTCTTCATCATTCACCTCAGCTAGCGGTTCTTTGCGGCGTTTCAAATGAATAACTGCAGAGTCTACATTTGGTTGCGGCATGAAGACAGTTTTAGGCACGATAAATGCTAATTCTGCTTCCATATAAAATTGGATAGCAATTGTTAGGCTGCCGTAGCTTTTCGTACTTGGAACTGCGCTTATCCGGTCTGCTACTTCTTTTTGTAGCATGAACGTCATAGAATCAGCCGGGATGTTATCATGTAGTAATTTTAAAATAATCGGTGTTGTTACGTAATACGGAAGATTGGCTACGATTTTTAGTGGTAGCTCTGGTTTGGCAAATTGCTGCGCGATAACTTCCTCAACGTCTGCTTTTAATACGTCACCGTGAACGACACGAACATTATTATAGGCACTAAGCGTATCATCCAAAATCGGCAATAAACGTTGGTCTATTTCAAAAGCAACGACTTCATTTGCTGTTTTTGCTAGTTGTTCGGTTAGTGCACCGATTCCTGGTCCAATTTCGATGACGTTTGTTTCTTTTGTTATTTCAGCTGTATCTGTAATCCGCGTCAAAATATTCGTGTCGATTAGAAAGTTTTGACCGAGGCTTTTTTTAAATAAGAAACCATATTTCTTTAGGATTTCCGTCGTTCTTCCGGGAGTTGCGATATCTTTACTCATTTTCTTCCTCCTGCATAATCTTTTGGCACGCAGCTACTAACTGTTCTTCGCTTATAGCAAATGATTCTAGTCTGGTTTGTAGTTGTTTTCCGTTTGTATAGCCAATTTTTAGTATGTTACCGATTTTTTCTCTGCGTTCTTTCGCTCCCGCTCCTCCAAGAAGACCGAGATGGATAAGAATATCTTTGGAAATATATTGTTTTTCAGTGGGGGATCCACTTGTATGAAAATGTGCTAATGCTTCGCGAATGTTCGCGCTGCTTGCATGTTCTACTCCAAGTCCGCGTCCAGCTTTTGGCAAAGCATCTTGGCGGTTGATAAAGGCGTGTTTACAACCTGGCACCGCTGAATCAATCTGTTTTCGGATTTTTTCACCGGGAAAATCTGGGTCTGTAAAAATAATAACGCCGCGAAGTTCTTGGGCATGTCTAATTTTTTCTATCGTTTCTTGTGAAAGTGCAGATCCGTTAGTTTCGATGGTATCGGCAATAACAGAACGATTAATCGCCGTTGTGTCATCTCGTCCTTCTACGACTATAAATTCATGTATTACAGGCTTCCCGCTCATAATGACTACATCCTTTTTTATAAAATAAGTAAATCCATCATACCACATTTTGGGCAAAGAAAAAACGAGGCCCTATGAGTCAGCCTCGTTTTTATACGAATTTAGTCTAACACTTTGACAGTTACCATTCTTCTACCCCATGAATAGCACTGACTTTCACTTGGGAAATATACGTCAACGATATTTCCTTTGATAACGCCGCCAGTATCTCCAGCGATTGCTACCCCGTAACCTTCCACCCAAACTTTAGAGCCTAGCGGAATAACTCGTGGGTCAACAGCAATTACTTTTAGTCCTTTATTGGCACTCAAGTTAATACCGTATGCTGTAATTCCGCCACCTGAATAGGCAGTAGATTCCATTCTGTAAGTTTTGCCACCAGATGGGGCGCTGCTACTAGAAGTGGATACGTGAGATGCTACGGGTTTTGCTTTCGTACCGCGAGCAACTACTTTATCTACTTTATTAGAAGTGACATTTTCTGTAATGACATCGCGTTTTTTCTCTTTGCCATTTTCAAATGTTACTTTGTACTCAACTACTTTTTCACCATGTTTACCTTCTTGAACGACTTTTTCATCACCTTCGTTTAGGCTATCGTCGTTTTTGTAAACTGTTTCGAATTTAACTTGTTCGTTTTTCTTTTCTGCTTTTGACTCGACATATGTAACTTGTACAGTCATTTTTTCTTTTAAGTTACTGTCTTTTGCAGGTGACACGCGGTCATCTTGATCAAGCTTAATGTTTTTCTCTGTTAGTAAATCACTAACTTTTGTTTTTGTTGTCCATACTGTGTCTTTTTTATCTCCGTTTTGCAAGGAAAGTTGAATGGCACGATCAATGTTGATTTCAAGGCCATTTTTTAATTTAGTGTCTAACGCTACGTTTAGTACATCTTGCGGACGAGTTGTAATATTTTCATCTTTTAGCAAGTCAGATACGTTTGCTTTTGTGCTCCAAACGTCTTTTTTCGTACCATTATCATTTATTGTAACTTGACGAGCTGGTAAATATTTAATTTCCATACCGTCTTTGATTTCTGCATTTTTTCCTGGAGCAATCTCATCACGTTCACTTACTTTAATTCCTGCTTCGTCTAATGCTTCAGCAACAGTTTTAGCATGTGTTCTTGATTCAATTTTTTCACCAGCGTTTACTATAGTGATATCGTTTTTAGTTCCTTCGAAAACGAAATAAAAAACCAATGCTACTACAATAACAAATCCTGCAATCATGATTGGTAATTTCCATTTTGATGATTGGGCTACGTTACTGCTGTTTTCCATGGTCATGTATTTCTCCCCTTTCTACTTCGCTAGTGATTATATACAGGGGAGGGAAGAACTGTCAATTTTTTTAATAGATTGTTCATACCTTCGCAAACTTTACGAGTGAACGTTGATACAAAGCCATTTTGAAAAATATTATTCTTTTAAAGTGTCAAATGTAACAGGAATGTGTCATTTTTCTACGTCTCTGGTCGTAGGCATAAAATAAGGGTTTTTGTCCCAGTCGTCATTTTTATCTCCGCGAAGCTTAAGATTGGGTTACAGACTGGGCCTTATATTACAATTATGTTACAATCAATCTTTTATTTTAAATAGGCGTTTCGCGTTTTCTGTTGAGTGCGTAGCGATTTCGCTATATTTCATTTCTTTCAGTTCAGCGATTTTTTCGGCAACTAGCTTGACGTATGCAGGTTCATTTCTTTTTCCACGATTTGGCGTTGGAGCAAGATACGGAGCGTCAGTTTCAATTAATAATCGGTCAATTGGTATAGCTTGGGCTGCAATTTTTGGTAATTTGGCATTTTTAAAAGTGACTGTTCCGCCGAATGAAATATAAAAATTCATCGCCAAGCATGCTTCCATTACTTCGACACTTTCACCAAAACAGTGCATAATTCCGCCTACTTCTTCGGCATGTTCTTCTTGTAAAATCCGCACAACATCTTCCGTTGCTTCGCGATTATGAATGACTATCGGTAAATTCACTTCTTTCGCTAAACGGATTTGTTTTCTGAAAACCTCGAATTGGGTTTCTTTTGGTGAAGTGTCCCAGTGATAATCCAAGCCCATTTCGCCTAAAGCTACTACTTTTGGATGTGTAAGTGCGAGGTCTCGTAGCCATTCCAAATCTTCGTCTGTGAAAGTAATAGCGTCTGTAGGGTGCCAGCCGACGATTAGTGAGATAAAGTCGTATTTATCAGCTAATATCAGCGCTCGGTCGATTGTTTCTTTATTAAAGCCTACAACGGCCATACGCGTTACATCATTTTCTTGCGCGCGTTTTATTACTTCTTCTATATCATCGTCAAAAGCCTCGTCATTGAGGTGTACATGCGTGTCAAATAGCAAGGGAATTCCTCCTAATAAAATCATTTCCTTCTATTATACTATAATTTTTGACGCAAACAAAAAAAGCCACCTAAAGTGCGGTGGCTTTCCCCGAGTTTTACTTCACTTGATAGACAATTGCTTCGTAAGGTCGTAAAGTTCCTTCTATAATATGGGGAACATTGTTTACAAGTACGGAAGCTTTTTTGATGTCTTTTAAAATGGACTCGTCTGTAATTACTTGTTCATTCTCAGTGAAATTACATAGAACGATTAATTTTTCATTATTTGTGTAGCGTTCATATGCGAAAACTGCTTCGTCATTCGGCAACAATAGGCGATAGTTGCCCGTTGTGATAATTTCAGTTGTTTTACGCAATTTAATTAGGTTTTGATAGTAGTAGAAAATCGAATCTGGGTTTTTCAGCGCCTCTTCGTTGTTGATTTCTGTATAACGCGGATTGACTTTAAGCCAAGGTGTTCCGGTTGTGAAACCAGCATTCTCGCTATTATCCCATTGGTACGGCGTTCTCGCATTGTCACGACCTTTTGTATAAATCGACTGCATGATGCTTTCGTGGCTATGACCTTGCTCTTTGCGTTCTTTGTACATGTTAAGCGTTTCGATATCGCGATAGTCATCCAGCGTTTCAAAATGAACATTTGTCATGCCGATTTCTTCGCCTTGATAAATATACGGCGTCCCTTTCATCATATGCAGGCAGGTTGCAAGCATTTTCGCAGAACGTACGCGGAAACGGTTGTCATTCCCGAAACGAGAAACGATGCGCGGTTGGTCATGATTATTCCAATATAAACTGTTCCAGCCATTTTCTTGCAGCGCGACTTGCCATTCGGACATATTTTCTTTCAAATCTGGTAAGTAAATTGGTTTTAAATCCCATTTGTTGTCGCCGTCGGAATCTAAATTCATATGCTCAAATGTGAAAATCATATCGACTTCTTTGTTTGCTGGATCTGTATAAATTTGTGCGTCTGTTGTGCTCGCGCCAGGCATTTCGCCAACGGTCATCACATCATATTTGGAAGTGACTTCTTGGTTCATTTCTTGCAAGAACTCGTGAATCCGCGGTCCGTTGCAGAAATCATTGCCCGCATCACCGTAAATTTGACCGTCTGGCACTGGGCCGTCTGGGAAATCGGTGTTTTTGGAGATAAAGTTGATTACGTCCATACGGAAGCCATCGATACCTTTATCTAGCCAGAATTTCATCATATTATATACATCTTGGCGTAATTTTGGATTTTCCCAGTTTAAATCGGGTTGTTTTTTGGAGAAAAGGTGTAAATAGTACTCGCCAGTTTTCTCGTCTAATTCCCATGCTGGACCGCTGAAAATGGAGCCCCAGTTGTTAATTTCGTTTTCTTCGCGCCAGAAATAGTAATCGCGGTATTGGTTGTCTTTGGATTTTCGGGATTCTTCAAACCACTTGTGTTCATCGGATGTGTGATTAACAACTAGATCCATTACAAGTTTCATATCGCGGTCGTGCAAACCTTGCAATAATTTGTCAAAAGCTGCCATGTCGCCATATTCTTCGTAAATTTTTTGGTAGTCGCGAATGTCGTAACCATTGTCATCTTGCGGCGAATCATACACCGGAGACAGCCAAATAACGTCCACACCAAGCTCTTTTAAATAATCTAATTTCTCGATAATACCTTGAATATCGCCAACTCCATCGCCATTTGAGTCATTGAAACTTTTGGGATAAATTTGGTAAACTACGCTTTTTTTCCACCAGTCTTTTTCTTTCATTGATTAAATTCCCGCCCTTGTAATTTTGTCTGTTTTCTTACCAAAAACTTGTATAGTCGCTACTTTTAGTTGTAAGTTTTCTTCACCTTGATGGTTTGCTTTTATTTGTGCTTCACCATTTTTGAAAGTCGCTGTAAGTGTTGTTTTGGACACTGCACCGCTTTCGTATTGGTAGCTTTTTCCATCATCATTATACACGTAACCGGTTGCTACGTCGCCATCTAAGTATACTTCTAACGCCAAATCTTGCGTCTCTTTTGTATTTTGAACGCTACTACCAACTGGCAGAATTGTTCCCGCTTTAATGTAAATTGGCATGGTATCAATCGGCGCGTCTGCGATAATATAGTCGCCGCCCGCTAATTGCTCTTTCGTCCAATAGTTAAACCACGTTCCTTTTGGCAAACGAACTAAACGTTTCACTTGGCCTTCGCGAACGATTGGCGCAACGAGAATGTTTTCGCCGAGCATAAACTGATCATTCACTTGAATTAAATCGCGTTCATCTTTAAACTCCATGTAAAGCGGTCGAACTAGCGGCAAACCACTCTCTGCCGTTTTTTGGAATTCTGTATAAATATACGGTAAAAAGGCGTAGCGCAATTCGATATATTGCTTCACGATTTTCTCCGCATCTGCACCGAATGCCCACGGTTCTTGGTAAATGCTGTCTTGCACACAATGATTTCTGAAATACGGTAAAAAGGCTCCCACTTGCGTCCAGCGAATCAGCATTTCTTTCGTACAATCCGAAGAAAATCCGCCAACATCTGCGCCAGTGAACGCAACGCCAGATAATCCCAAATTCATAATCATCGGCAGTGACATTTCCAAATGCTCCCAGTGACTACGATTATCTCCTGTCCAAACCGCCGAATAACGCTGAACACCCGCATAACCAGCACGAGTAAGCGAAAATGGACGTTCATTTGGCACAAGTCGTTTTAAACCTTCGAAAGTAGCTTTACTCATATATAATCCGTATAAATTATGTGCTTCTTTATGGGTCACATTTTTCCCGTCTAGATTATGCACAACATCTAAATCCATCGTTTTACTTTCATTAAATACAGACGGCTCATTCATATCATTCCAAATCCCTCGTATACCTAAATCTGTGTAAAACTTGTGCAAACTGCCCCACCAATGCTGAACGGTCGTACTTAGGAAATCAGGAAAAGCACTGACACCCGGCCAAACATCACCATAATAAATCGACCCTTCTAGTTTAGTGCAGAAATAATTGTTTTTGATGCCCTCTTGGTAAACGGAATAATCGACATCTTTTTTAATTCCCGGATCGACAATCGGCACAACATCAATATTTTGTTCACGAAGGCGCGCAATCAACTCTGGACCATTCGGAAACGTATCTGGATTAAAAGTGAACACGCGGAAATCATCCATATAATGAATATCCATAAATACGCAGTCGAGCGGAATTCCCTTTTCTTTAAACGTATTCGCAATTCGCTCCACTTCTTCTTCTGAGGTATAGCTATAGCGCGATTGATGGTAACCCAGTGACCATTTTGGCGGAAGCGGCGTTTTTCCAGTTAAATCGGTATAATTCGCGACCACTTCTTTCACATCTTCACCAAAAATAACATAAAGATTTGCTTGCCCACCCTCTGCCAAAACGGTATACATTTCTTCAAAACTTTGAAAATCAAATTCGGTACGATGCGAATTATCATAAAACAAGCCATATGTCGTTTCGGTAGTATCCGCAATCATGAACGGAATTGACTGATATAATTCGACTGTATCTTTATTATGTGGACTGTATACATCCGTGTTCCACATACTAATAATCGAGCCCGCTTTGTTTAGAGCACCCGTTTTTTCGCCTAAGCCAAAAATCGCTGTGCCAGGTTCGCTTTGAATCGAGATTTGGTGCTCTTTGTTGCGATTAATTGCCAAGCCTTCTGTTTGGAAAATGATTTTCCCCGCTTGCTTCATACTAATTTGGAACGGATTTTTATAAACAATAATCTTTTTATCCGCAAAGTGAAGCTCATAGTGGTCATTTGTTTCCGTAAATTCGGCAGCTTGTTTTTCGGTATCATGAATCGCTGCAATCGAAGGCGTTAAATCCACTTCTCCAAAAGGATTCACCGTCACGCGGGCAATTTTTTCATTTACAAAATAGCAGCTGAACTGACCGATATCAAGCGTGCCAGTCAGGCAATTATTCGCCCAACTAGCCGTTTTCACTTGATTTATTTTTCTCGGGAAAGCTGTTTTTTGTTTTACATTGGATGGTAAAATCGCAAAGCTTGTGGAAGCATCCATCGTTATCTTCCTTTCTTTATTTGTACTTTTTTGTTCGTGCCGATTACTTCAACTTCATATGCCGGCGTATTCGTTTGGACAGAAACAACCACTTCGTCCGCATTTTCCGTCACTTTGACAAGCCAGTTTTCTGATAAATGGTCGGTAATTTCTTCTGTGAAATCTCCGTCCAAATAAACTTTAAGTAACGGTGTATCGTATTCTTCCACGGTGTTTCCAACCCATGAACCTAGTTTCAACGTAGCATCCACATTACATAGCACTACTTTTCCGCCACGGATGAAAACTGGGATTTCTTCTTTATCGGCTTTACATTTACGTAAAGTTGGTCCGCTCACTTTTGTTCCGTTCCAGAAATCATACCAAGTTCCTTCTGGTAAATAAACTTCTCTGGAGCGCACGCCGTCTTCGATTACTGGCGCGATAAGCATTGCTTCCCCGAATAAATATTGATCATACATATCCGAAACACGCGGATCTTCTTTATAATCAAGCAGAAGCGCACGCATCATCGGCATGCCAGTTTCAACAGATTTTAGCGATTCATTATAAATATAAGGTAAAATATTCATTCTTACATTCGCGAAATGGCGGTAAATCGGGATAACTGAATCGTCACCAGTCCGCGAAGCAATGTTCCACGGCGTCCGATCTTGATTGAATTCCGCTTTACTTTCGGCATGATACTGCATAATCGGGCAGAAAGTAGCCATTTCAGCAGAACGAATAAATAGCTCGGCAGTTGGGATATCACCATTAAAGCCCGCAAAATCAAAGCTCCAAAATGGAATTCCGGAAAATCCAGCTGAAAGTCCCGCAATAAGCGATCTTCTAAACGCATCAAAAGTGGAACGTTCGTCACCAGCCCAGTGTGCCGGGAAGTTTTGCGCGCCAGTATAGCCAGCACGACTAAACGTCATCCCATCATTTTGTTGCGCAAATTGGTAGTAAGCTTCCACGTAATCATTCGGATAAAGATTACGCATTTCATCACCACGTCTACCATCAGCAAACTGCAAACCTTCGCCAAAGACGAATTCGCCGCCATCTGTTTTAAAGCCATCGACGCCAATGTCAATTAAGTATTGTCGTTTATCAAACCACCATTTTTTGCCTTCTTCGTTGGAGAAATCCATAATCAAGCTTTCTGTAAACCAGTTTTCTGGAATGCGGTACGGCGAGCCATCTGGATTTTTCACTACGTAGCCTTTTTCAATCATATAGGCTTCTTCACGGTCTTTTAGTGGATGTTGTTGGCGATTTAAGTATTTTTGAATTGGAATTTGCCAAAGAATTAATTTCATTTTATTGTCATGGATGTAGTCAACCATTCCTTTTGGATCTGGCCATCTGCCCCATGAAGGGAACCTAATTTCATCGTAGGAATACGCTTCGGATGGTGCTTTTTCGTCATATTCGGCGTCATTGAACATGTAATAGGTCGCTTCATCGCTCCATTGTTCAAGCACGACAACGGTCGACGGGATTTGCAGTTCTTGCGTCGTTTCTACTTCATTTCGAACGACAGATTCACGGTCCCAGTTGTTACTAGACATCCACGGTCCAAGCGCCCAAACTGGTACCATCGCCGGTTTCCCAGTTTTTTTCATATAGCTAGCAACCGCACTACGAATATCTCCCATTAAAAGACAGATATCTGTATCGCAGCCATTTATTTCGACTGTAATGGTATGTTTATCCGCAAGTTGGCTTCCCAAATCGAAACTTGTATAGCGCGCAGTATCAACAAACACACTGTAATCACGGTTCGTATGGTAAAACGGCATCGGGATATACGTTCTCGTTCCTTGGTCGCGGTACTGATTATAAACAAAGCAATCAAGCACATTCCCGCGCTGACCTAACGCATTATATCGTTCGCCAAAGCCATAATACTCTTCTTCTTTCGGCGCATCCAAATGCAGTTTCACTTTATTGATTGTGCCCGTTTTATCGGTATACCATTGTAGCGCCGGATAAATTTTATGAGATTCTAAAATTAGTTTGTTTTTAAAATGCACTTCCAGGCGTACCGGGTTGTTGGAAATAACAACCTCTAAATCGTCTTTTTTCAGCTGACCAAATGCTTTTGTTTTTACATCGCTTGCGTTAAAAGACGGTTTCAGCCCGACTACAAGTTCATCGGATTTCACGGTGAATTCGACCGGCATGACGCTCGCTGGATTTTCTTTGAATAAAACCATCAAGCCTTGCTCCGTCTCGCAGATTGCTGCTTCTTCTGACCAATGTTTCCAGATTGGTTCGACAACATAATTCTCTGATGTCAATGTAGTTTGATCTTTCAATGTTGCTCGGAAATAGTACGTATACTCGCCAACTTCTTCCAGCGGCGGCACGAGCGCTTCCCAAATTTGCACATCATTTTTTTCCTTTTTCTCACATAAAATCGTCCAGTCTTTCTCTTTTAAAACTAGTTCCACTTGCATTGCCTCGACGTCAGAAATAACCTCGCAGGCAGCCGAAAAGTGCATTTCCGTTTCCGGATAATGCGGCGTACGTTCAGTTAGTTGCTGCTCATAACGATTTTCATGACCAAATGGATCATGCAAAATATGCGCAGTCACTTCACTTTCCATTGCCCGGAAAGCTTGGTTAATTGCGATGAAAACTTCGCCAAGTTCGTCGCTATCTTCCATTTTCATTGCCATATTCAAATAATATAGCGCTTTATCTTGGTCACTTTTTTCTAAGAAGTAAAGTGACAGTAACGCCGTCGCAAATGAGCTAACTTTTGGTGCGCCAGAATAAGGCAATACGCCATCATCTTGCACTAATTGTTGTTCCATTTTGCCAACAGCTGCCACCATAACAAGATCTTCGGGCGAAAAAAGTCCAAACGGAAGTACGGCTAATAGTTGGTCAGTCGATACTTTTCGGGTGTTAAAGCCAGTAAGAACGCTATCTCCTTTAAGTAAATTATCAAAGCAATAGTCGCGAATCGTTGTAATTGTTTGTTGTAATTCTGGTTTTGGGAACGTGTTTTTCACATCTAGCAAAGCCGAATACACACTTGAAATTGTCGCTAAATAAATATCGTTCTCCGCGGCACCCCAAACAGATTTTTCCGGACGGTTCCAATTTTTAACTAAGAAAGCAATAACTGGCTCTACTTCCGCTCTATCATAATGATTGATTTTACTGCTGAGCCATAGCCATGAAGCGGTTTCAAGGACAGAATCTGCCTGCAAATCGGGCTTTGTTTCCGCCAAAATCGGTTTGATCTTTTCGTTTTTTCCCTCTATTAAATGCAAATAACCTTGCATTAATTTTGTGAATTTAGACATGTTCTATTTCCTTTCTTGGATATACTAAAGTGGCAGTCTAATTTGTAAAGAAACTTACAAACGTCCCTGCCACTCGTTTTACTTATTTAAATCCCATTGTTTTGTTGATGTTGTCTTCACTGTTTTTCAATGCTTTTTCTGGTGTTGATTGACCGTTTAATACTTTTTCAAATTCAGAGTTTGTGTAATCACTGATTTTGTTCCAATCCTTTACAACTGGAGGTAGAACCATATATTGTAAGGATTCAAATACCGCTTCTCTATTATCTGGAGGAGTTGCATCTAAATATGGTTGTAGAATTTCTTTGTTTTCTGTCGCTGGAAGTTCCCAGTTGTTATCGATTCTGATTTTAGCTGCTTCTTCGTTCGCGCTCATGAAGGAAGCGAATTTGAATGCTGCTTCTTTTTTGTCGGAGTCTTTTGAAACACCAATTCCATTTGCGAAGAAGTGGGTTGCTTTTTGTGTATTGCCTGCTTCTACTTGTACATCCCATTTAAATGGCGCAGCTTGGAACATATCGAACATCCAAATACCTGTATGGAGCATTGCGATTTGACCATTCATGAATAGATCTTCTGGTAATTGTCCAGATAGGTCAGCCGGTGAAGGCGCTACTTTGGAGTCAGTCACTTCATTTGTTAAGTGCGTTAATGCTGCTACGTTTTCAGGGCTGTTGATTGTTGTTGCCGTTAAATCTTTGTTGAAAATTGAGCCACCATTTTGTGCGGCTACTTTGTAAAATTCGTTCATTGTTACCGGTTGGGAAGTACCCCACACTTTATTTTTAGCGTCTGTTAATTTTTTCGCTGCGGCCTCTTCATCTTTCCAAGTCCAGTCAGCTGTAGGGTAGTCAACCCCTGCTTTGTCAAAAAGATCTTTATTATAAATTGTTACAACATTGGAGAAACTTTCTACCATTCCGTATTGTTTGCCATCATATTTGAAAGCATCATACGCTTGTTTATTAAGTGTCGATGGGTCAAAATCTTTGTCTTTTTCGATATAACTTGTTAAATCTGCAAGTACACCTTTTTCTGCATATTGCATGAATGTTTCGTAGTTAAGTTCAAAAGCATCAGGGGCATCTCCGCCCGCGATTTGTGTTTGTAATTTTGTGAAGTAATCATTGAATGCGATTGTTTGAACGTTTACTTTAATATCAGGATTTTGCTTTTCGAATTCTTTTACCATTTTATCAAGTGCTTTTCCATCAGCTGGGGCAGAGAATTGATAATACGTGATTTCCGTTTTATCGCTACTGCTACTACCACCGCAAGCCGAAAGACCAAATACAGACAGTACAATTACCATTAACAATAATAAACCTTTTTTCATTTGTAACGCTCCTTTTTTGTTGGTTTTTTATTCTTTCATTCCGCTCATTGCCATTCCTTGGATGAAATATTTTTGAGCAAAAAGGTACACTGCTAGAATCGGGATAACACTAATGAGTACTCCCGCCATCATCAAACCGTAATTCGTTCCATATCTACCTTGTAAAAGCGATAAACCTAGTGGTAATGTTGCCATTTCTTGTGAACTTGTCACGATTAATGGCCATAAATAACTGTTCCAAGATTGCATAAAAGTTAAAATCCCAAGTGTCGCAAAAGTAGGTTTCGCAAGCGGTAAAATAACTTTTCGGAAAATAGTGAAATGGTTTGCTCCGTCCATAAACGCAGCTTCTTCTAGTTCTTTTGGAATTCCCATAAATGCTTGGCGTAATAAGAATGTGCCGAAAACGCTGAATAGCGCGGGTACAATCAGCCCTGCATAAGAATCTAACCAGCCAAATTGTTTCATCAGGATAAATTGTGGGATCATTGTAACCTGAGCTGGCACCATCATTGTTGCCAAGTAAAGTAAAAACAATTTATCGCGACCCCAGAAAGGGATTCTTGCAAACGCATATGCCGCCATTGAACAAAACAGCATTTGACCGAGTGTCGTTACGATTGCAACAACGACTGAGTTGATTAGAAATCGGAACATTGGGAACATTTCAAATACTTGAGTGAAGTTTGCCGTTGTCGGTTCTTTAGGTATAAACTGTGGCGGCAAAACCATGTTCGCTGCGCCCGTTTTGAATGCGGTTGATAACATCCAAACAAACGGCATAATCATGATAATTCCACCCAGTGAGATAATCGTATAGGTTAAAATATTTTTAATTAGTTGCCATTTTGGTGAACCACTTTTTTCTGTTTTCATTAGTAATTGGACCACCTTTTTTGAAGTTTATTTTGAATAATTGTAATGATGAAAATAACAATAAACAATACCCAACTCATCGCGGAAGCATAGCCCATTTCGAAGTATCTAAATGCATGGTTGTAAATATTTTGGACTAAGGTCATCGTCGACCCACTTGGACCACCTTCTGTCATAATCATCACTTGGTCAAACACCTGGAATGAGTTGATAAGCGAAATTATCGTCACAAAGAATGTAGTCGGTGTAAGCAAAGGAATAGTGATGGAAAATAACTGACGAAGTTTCGATGCTCCGTCCATATTGGCAGCTTCGTAGTAGGATGGTGAAATATTTTGCAATCCACCAAGGAATAGTACCATAACGAAACCAATATCTTTCCACGCACTAGTAATAATAACTGCAATCATCGCTGTTTGTGGATCTGTTAACCAGTTCGGTCCAGCAATTCCAACTAAAGATAAGAAGTAATTGATGAGACCATATGAAGGATTGAAGAGCCATTTCCAAACGAGTGAAACTGCTACCCATGAAGTGATCACGGGTAAGAAGTACACTGCTCGGAAAAATGGTCTTAGTTTAATTTTTTGATTCAACATCAAGGCGCATGCAAGGCCAAGAATCATTACGCTTGGCAAGTAACCGATGATAAACGTGATTGTATTTCTAAATGACTTCCAAAATTCTGGGTCATTAAATAGCCTTTTGTAATTTTCAAATCCAGTAAAGTGAATCGTACTCACTAAATCCCAGTCGGTAAAACTGATACCGAGCGATCCAAGGATTGGGATTGCAATAAAAATGAGAAAACCTAGTAAATTGGGAAGCAAGAAAATGCATAGCCAAAATAGTGTTTTCTTTCTAGTCATACCAACCATGTGAAAATAACCTCCTGAAATAATTTATGTACTTTTAACGCAGTAAAGTTTGTTCTTCTTCATAGATTGGCACCTGGAATAATTGGTGAATGACTAGTAAAGCCGCACCTTGTAACCATGCAGGATCCTCTAATGATGTTGTTGTAATTTCTGTTTCGAAGCCAGCCCCTGAAAAAAAGTTTTGTGAAGCAATTTCATCAATTTTAGTTAAGAATAAATCTCTATGGTGCAAACCTTCGCCGACAATGATTACTTTTTCGGGGTTGAAGGTGTTAATGATATTTCGAATCCCGTATCCTAAATATTCGCCCATTTTATCCATAAGTTCAGTCGCCATTTCGTCTCCGGCACGCGCACTTTTTGCCACATTGTCAAAATGAAAATCATTTAAATCGGATGTGGGGTAAGCAGCTTTTATTTCTTCGCCGCGATTTCGGAAGTAAAACTCAGATGCGTACATTTCTAAGCAACCTTTTTGGCCGCAGTGGCATTTGTATCCGCCTGGTTGAATCGTTGTATGTCCAAATTCGCCGGCTCCACCTTGCGCACCGTAGTAAATTTGGCGATTAATAACAACGGATAAACCAAGACCAGCTCCAACTGAAACTGTCGCAAAATTATTGGATTGTTTTCCTTCACCTAACCAAAGTTCTGCGAGTGTGTAGCAGTTTATATTTTTATCTACATACACTGGAATATCAGGGAAATGAGCATTCAGCATTGCTTCTAAAGCAACATTTTCCCAACCTAGCATTGTAGAGCGGATAACGGTTCCTTTTTTACGATTTACTAGCCCTGAAATCGCAATTCCGACACCTAGCAAATGGTTCATATCTCTGTTTTCACACATTTTTTTCACATTTTTAGCAATTAAATCGATTGCTTCTTCCGGCTTTTTCTCGGAGGAAAATGGTATGGAAGTATTTTCAATGATTTTTGCATTTAAGTCAGTTAACGCAAAAAGAAGTTGTTCCTCTTCTACTTTGACACTAACAACAAATCCATAATCTTTATTAAATCTTACTAATTTGGCACGTCTGCCTCCAGTAGATGATGTTTCGGCCCCTTCTAAAATGATGCCTTCTTGCTGTAAATCATCTAAAATATACGTCAATGTAGACATCCCAAAATCGCATTTTTTTGCAATCTCTGTGCGTGTGATTTCTCCTTTTTCACGGATTAAATTCAGCACGGTGTAGCGGTTTATGTCTTTAATTAAGTCTTTATTCCCTTTTCTTAAGATATCCATTTTTAGGCTCCTTCACTTCTGGATGACCACTTACTTCGTTCATTGAATTAAGTAAGTATAGTTACATTATATTGTAATCGTTTGCAATATGCAATCTTTTTTTTGAAAGTTTTTTCGTCTGTAAAAAAAGGAGCCCTAACTCCACTGAATTAGGACTCGTTTTTATTATTTAACTTTCGCACCATTCGGAAGTGCGCTGCTTGCTTCAATAACGCTTAATTTGCCATCTTTTTCTCCAGAGAGAATCATGCCTTCGCTCATTAACCCGCGAAGTTTCACAGGTTTCAAGTTGGAAACGACGATAACTTTTTTGCCGATCAGGTCTTCTGGTTGGTAGAATTCTGCAATGCCTGAAAGTACTTGGCGCAGTTTCCCTTCACCTAAGTCTAGTTGGAAACAAAGAAGTTTATCTGCTTTTTTCACTTTATCTACTTGTTTTACTTCCGCCACACGAAGATCGATTTTGTCGAAATCTTCAATGCCAATTTGCGGAGTTTCAAGCGCTTCGACTTCTGCCACTTCTTCAGCAGGAGCTGGCGCAGAGCCTTTCATTTCGTCTTGAATATAAGTAACTTCGACTTCTGCATCAAGTCTCGGGAAAATTGGCGTACCTTTTTTCACGACAGTTGTGCCTGCCGGAATTTCGCCGTAACCGTAAATGCTATCCCATTTCTTCAAGTTTTCTTCTTGTAAGCCTAGTTGTAGGAAGATTTCGCCTGGCGTTCTTGTTAGGAATGGTTGCAGTAGGACCGCGATAATGCGTAACGTTTCTGCTAAATGCGTCATTACACTTGCTAGTTCGGCGCGTTTATCTTCCTCTTTAGCGAGTGCCCATGGAGCCGTTTCATCGATATATTTATTTGTGCGCGAAACGAGTGACCAAAGTTGATTTAGCGCTACAGAAAATTGCATGTGATCCATACTGCTCTCGTATTCTTTCACAACATTGTTTTTGAAATCGACTAATGTTTGGTCAAATTCGGTAACATTGCCTTGATAAGCTGGAATTTCACCATCGAAGTATTTGTTAATCATTGCTACTGTACGATTAAGCAAGTTTCCTAAGTCATTAGCAAGGTCATAGTTCACACGGTCAACAAAGTCTTCCGGCGTAAACAAACCGTCTGAGCCAAATGGAACTTCGCGTAGTAAATAATAACGAAGCGCATCCAAGCCGTAACGATCAATCAGCATATAAGGGTCGACAACATTCCCTTTAGATTTCGACATTTTACCATCTTTCATTAAAATCCAACCATGGCCGAATACCATTTTTGGAAGTGGTAAGTCTAGTGCCATCAACATAATTGGCCAATAAATTGTGTGGAAACGAACGATTTCTTTCCCAACAATTTGTACATCAGCAGGCCAGTATTTTTGGAATTTCGTGTCATTGTCCGTATTATATCCAAGCGCAGTAATATAGTTAGAAAGCGCATCAATCCATACATAAACAACATGTCTTGGATTGCCAGGAACTTTAATACCCCAATCAAAAGTCGTTCTTGATACGGCTAAATCTTCCAAACCAGGTTTGATGAAATTATTAATCATTTCATTTTTTCTGGACTCAGGCAGGATAAATTCTGGATGGGAATTATAATATTCTACTAAACGGTCCGCGTATTTGCTCATACGGAAAAAGTAGGATTCTTCTTTAACAAGTTCGACTTCATTGCCACTTGGAGCTTTTCCGCCGATTACTTTGCCACTTTCGTCTTTATATACTTCTTCTAACTGTGTTTCTGTAAAGTATTCTTCATCAGAAACAGAGTACCAACCTTCGTATTCACCTAAGTAAATGTCGCCTTGCTCTAAAAGTTGTTCAAAGATTTTTTCAACCGATGTTTTATGACGGTCTTGTGTTGTACGAATAAAATCTGTATTAGAAATTTCTAGTTTTTTCCAAAGTTCTTGGAAACCTTCTGCGATTTCATCTACGTATTCTTGTTCAGAAATTCCGCGTTCCTTCGCTTTTGCTTGGATTTTTTGACCGTGTTCATCTGTTCCAGTTAAGTAAAACACATCATATCCTTTTAAGCGTTTATAACGAGCCATCGCGTCCCCCGCAACAGTCGTATAAGCATGTCCGATATGCGCTTTTCCGCTTGGATAATAGATTGGTGTTGTAATATAAAACGTATTTTTCTCTTCAGGCAACACAATTCCCTCCTTAAAAATAAAACAATTAGTATCATTATATCATTTTTCGCGCTAAACGAAATAATTAATTAAGCGCCTTTTGCAACGCCGATTAAAATCCCGCCGAGAACGACTAAAACTACGCCCACAATAACATAAAGCATTTCTTTTTGTGTCTTCTTTTCTTTTAAAAGTACGATGCCGCCGATTGTCGAAATAACAACCCCTAATTGCGAAAGCGAAAAGCCGGTCGCGACGCCAACAAGCTGATTAGCGTGAACCATCGCAACGTTCCCCGCCGCCCAAATCATTCCCGGTATAATGAGTAGCAATGTGCGTTTATTGAAACGTTTTTCCACGCCACCACTATGCGTCATAATTAGCGCGCTTAAAACCATCCCAACCGCTTGAGGCAAAATCGCATTAATCCCGTCAATTTTAAATCCTTGAATGAGAACGACCAAACCTACGTAACCTAAAGACGAAATAACTAATGTAATCAAGCCTTGTTTCAGTGCATTAGTGCCATCTTCTTCTTTTTCAGCATACGATGTTAGGAAAATCCCGCCAACAATTAACGCAAGAGCAATAAATCCAAGAATAATCCGAAGCGTCGTATCCCACTCATGAAATAAAATAACCCCACAAAGCGTCGTTCCAACTAATTGCATCCCGGTCGAAATCGGCATCGCTTTTGAAACCCCGATGATTTTAAAAGCACGTAGTTGAAACATCTGCCCGACACTCCATAAACAACCTGTAATGAAACTAATGCTCACAGTTTTCAGCGTATAAACTGGATCAGTAAAGAAGAAAACGATTACCGCAAAAGTGAGTGCCCCTAGTGTCATCCCCATTGTTTGTTGCCTTGTTGAACCGCCAAATTTTGTAATAATTAGCGGAACTGTTCCCCAAAGTAATGCAGGAATCAGCGCAATCATAATGTTCAAATCGTTTTCCTCCTTGTTTATCCTTTAATTTAGTTTTCAATTACTTCATTATAGCGGAAATAGCAGGAAGATGGTAGGGGGTATCAGCGTGAAAAGTACTTATATTGCGCTAATCGTAAAAACATTTCTACTAAAGCGCCTTTTTATGATTCTCAATAGCCATATTTTCGACAAAACATCCCGAATTAAGATACTAACATTAAACTAACGCCCAAAATTAAAGTGCTACACTTAAATTGTAGTAAATTTCAATTGAAGGAAAGAGGTAATTAAAAAATGTTTACCAAGAAAAAAACCATTGCCAGCCTAATTATTTTAAGCTCTCTCGCTGGTCAAATAGCACTTACACCTATTTCTGCGCTTGCCGATACCCAAGATACTCCACTCGTACAAAGCATAAGTGAGAACGTAAACACTCCCTATAAATACACATCCACGCTTACATTCCCAGTTTTAACAAACCAAACCCAAGAAGATTACAAACTAGAAATAAAATTAGCACTACCAACTGGCATGAATTATACAGATTTACAAGTTTCCGTAGGCGGTGAAGATATTACCAATCAGGTCGGCACAACTAGTTTTGACAGCTCCACTAATACTGTTACTTTTAAATTCGATAAAGTTACTAGTTGGGACAATTTATCCAAAGCAAAAGTGAAGTTCGATTGGAAAACGACTTATTCAGGTGAAGGCGGTGAAGCAAATATCGATTCCTTGCTCGCGACCGCAACTGCTACAAGCGAAGACAAAGCCGGGAATAAATCAACCTCGAACGGCACTTTAAAACCAAAAGATATCAATGCACCTGTTGTCAAAACTGATAAAACAGATATCACTTACAACCCCGGAAGCAGCGTTACTGAAGAACAATTTTTAACGGATATTAATGCTAGCGTTACTGATAATTACGACTCCACTGTTAGTCTTACAAGCAATTTTACTTCCTCTGTTAATTTAGCAGTCAGTGGGGATTACTCCGTCGATGTGCAAGCAACTGATAAGGCTGGCAATATCTCCAATACAGTAAATGTGACGGTTCACATCGCTAATCCCGCACCTGTAGCCGGGGCCAATGTAACCGTGAATTATCTTGATAGCGCTGGGAACAAAATCGCAGCATCGGACACATTAACCGGAACTATTAATAGTAATTACCAATCAACGAGCAAAAAGATCACCGGTTATACGCTAGAAACTACACCCGAAAACGCAACAGGTACTTTCACTGATACAGCCCAAACAGTTGATTATATTTACAAAAAAGATGCCGTTACCCCAACACCTATCACTGTTAATCCAGTGGTGAATAAACCAGTCATCATAAAACCAGCTACTAATAAAGTTACTACTAGCCCTTCCACCGAAAAAACAACTTATAGCGCTTTACCAAAAACTGGCGATGCTGACCAAAACACAAACTCTACTATTTTCGGCGCACTGCTCGTTTTAATCAGCGCCCCATTACTCCTATTTAAAAAGAAATAAAAAAAATCACCCCGTAATACTTTTACGGGGTGATTTTTTTGGTTAATTTTTTCTTCTAACTTTAGAGGCGGTTAATCCAGCTATCAATAGGACTCCCATGAAAACAAAGATTAAACTTGCGCTATCCCCAGTTTTTGGAAGGTTGATTGGCATTTGGTTCGCCACTACTTTGCTCGGTGCTTTTTCAGATGGAGCAACGGAATTATTTTCGATTTTTGGCGTCACTGGTGCAACACTGTTTTCTACTTGCACTGGGTCAGTTGAGCTAATACTAACTGCCATATACACATATTGAACCGTTTGCCCAGTTTCTTCAAAAATCCCACTCGCATTGGTCGGACTTTCTGCCAGCGTGTATCCCGGAATTTCTTTAGCAATGGTTTCATAAGCCACGCCTAATTCACCAGTAAGCGTATTACTTTCGGCGATTTCATTGTTCTCACTATCGACATATTTGACGGTTACTTCTCCTTTTTGAGGTTCGGGAATTTTCACAGTAATTGTCACTGTTTCCGAACGATTGCCAGAAGCGTCTTCCGTATAAATAGTTACTTTGTAGCTACCCGGTTTGGACGTTTTTACAGCGGAAAAATCTAACTGTAAACTCACGTCTTCATCGTAGTTATCTGTTGCGGTTATCCCAGCTTGTTCAATGATTTGCTCAGCTGTTAGTTCGCTATCTTTTTCTACGGTTATTTCTGGATTAACGACATGAATAACTGGTTTTTCTGTATCGACAATTTTGACAGTGACTTTCACAGGGTCTGCTGATTTGCCGCTCTTGCTTTTCGCAGTTATTGTTGCTTCGTAAGTTCCAAGTTTCGTTGTGTCGACCTCGGTTAAGTCAACTTCCATCTTGATTGCTTCGTCGTATGGATCTGTAACGACCGCACCCGATTTAGCAAGAAGCGCCGCACTTGTTAATTCCGTTCCTACTTCAAAGTTAACCTCATTAGAAGCAACTGTTACTTGTGGTTTTTGGATGTCGCTAATATGCACAACGACTGTCACAGGAATTGCTTTTATATTAAAGTCGTTTTTTGCTTGGAGCGTCACTGTGTAGTTGCCTGGTGTGTTAAAGTCGACTACTTCACTATAATCACTAGTAATTTGACCGTTTTCGGAAGCAGATGCATGAATATCTCGTAAAAAGGTTGCTTCGTCTTTTGGATTGATTGGTTCATATGAAATACTTTTATCAGCAGTAATGACCGGTAAAGCTTTCACTTCAATCGGTTGCGTCACGGTTCCTGTAAATTTTCCAACAACAGTCGGACTATTGATATCTTCATCAAATGTATAGGAAACCTTCGATAAACCTGTCAAATTTTCGCTTGTCCATGTGATGTTTGGATTTACGTAAGTTCCGTTATTCGAAATTGTTTTTAGCGATGTAATTTGCCCCGCTAAATTTTCAACAGGATTTTGGATGGTGAAATCCCCTGCTGCAATTGTTTTTGGCAGAACCAACGTTTGTTTATCCGCATATAGTTTGGCAAGATTTGGTACGTTAACGAGTTTGTTCGAATCTAGCTTACCAATATTATTACTTCTCACATTAATAGAAGTCAGTTTTGTAAAATCGGTCAGTTGTGGCAGCTCAGTAAGTTCATTACTACTAAGATCCATACCCGTAACTCCCGGCAAATTTTCTAAATGCACATCATCACTCGTTAAATAGTTCCCGCTAATATCTACTCGTTGGATTTTCGGCAAATTAACTAAGTTTACGCTTTCTAATTCGCCCCAGTCAATACTAATGCTGCCGATATTTCTGCCAATAGCATTTAATTGCGGCAGATTTTTTAGCGATAACTTTTTGAGCTCCAACTCATCCGCTGAAAGGGTCACTAGTTTGGGCTGGTTTTCGACGTCTAAATCTTTGATAGAATTATAGAATAAATCTAACGTTTCCAATTCTGGCATCGTTTTGACTAAACTAAATGTGCCTGAAAGCTTATTATTGTTTGCGCTAATAGATTTTAGCGTTGGTATGTCAAACAGCGGATCCAGGCTTGTCAACTCATTATAATTCACGCTAATAGTTTCAAGCGCCGTTAAGCGTTCTATTCCGACCAAACTTGTGATACTTTGGTTGTTTGCTACTAAATTAGTTACACTTTGCAATTCAGCGTCTGTTACTTCCGCATTAGTATCTTCGTTTCCGTTGATAGTTTTGGCGATTACTTTGGCTAGATTAGCATCTGGGAATAAGTCTGCATACGTATTTCCATTTTCAGAAGTTGATTTCAAATTGTTTTTTAGTATATTTTTCTTGGCAGTTGGATTGGGTGATGGAGTTGAGGTATCTTCACTAGCTGATTGTGTGTTTGTGTCAGTAGTTGTCTGTGGATTGGTTGCGTCTTTTGTTGGTTGGTTATTTGTAAATTCTTTATCGTCATTTACTGCTTCCTTAGTGATGAGGTCCGCAGTTGTTGTATCTGCATAAGCATACAAACTTGGACTAACTAGGCTAAAACACAAAGCAAGAGAAACAACAACAGGTAGTTTTCTCATTTTTTGCTTCCTCCAGGTTGTCATTAATATTATCTAATAGTATCTATCATAACAGATATATTAAATCGCGAGGTCTGTTATTAGTATTCGATTTTCTTTAAAAACGCTTTATTTATGTCTTTTCAGTGAACAAACGAGATATTTTCAATCAAAACCGCTAAAAAGAGTCTCCATTCGGTACAAAAAGCTAGTTTTTTCTAGCATTCACATAAAAAAGCTAAGTATGTCACTCCTCAAAATTGGAGTTTCATACTTAGCTTATTGTAATAATTAAAGTACTTCAAGCGGTGGTAAGAATACTTTTCCTTCTTGTACTTCTTTTTTCGGAACGTATAATCGGAAGTTTAAGGAGAATTCTTTTCCAGCCTTACTTGGCAACCAGTTTCCTGGATCTACATCAGCAGGTTTTTCGGCCGCAATATAAAGTGTTAAGCTACCGTCTTCGCTTTGTTTTGGTCCTGTGTAGCCATTGATGCAGAATTTATTTAATTTGTTTGGAATAACGTGATAATCTGGAACGCTGTATAGTGTCACAGACCAAAATGCATCCGCAAGTTCTGATGGAAGTTGATCAGCTGGGAAATGAATTTTGTATACTTTATCCCCTGTTAATTGACCACCGTCAGTTCCTTTTTGACCGATAAAATATAATGATTCTTGGATTGAGTTCGCCCAAATACCACCATAGTTAATGATACCGCGTGATAGAATATCATTTTCGAATGCGCCAGCTACATAAGTAATCGACCAGCCACCCTTTTGCGTACCAAATCCTTTTGCACCATTGGTAAAATATGGAATGGCTTCTTTCTTAATTAACTCTCTTACTTCATTTTTTTGCTCATCGCCAAGCTCTATATAGGCTGCAACTTTTCTTGCTTTATCTTGGAATTCTGCTGCTTTTGGCATTTTATCCGGATAAGTTGCTAATAATGCTTCTAAATTGGAATAAATTTCTTCTAATAAGAAAGCTGCGTTAGTAAAGTGTGGAATTTCAAGTGGTTCTTTAATTTTTATATTGTCTGGAGCATCAAATTTGAATGCTTTTTGAAGTTTTACTGCGCCTTCTGGATCATCTTTTTGTTCTACGCGAAGGAGTAATTTTACTTTTTCTGATGGTAATTCGACTTTTACAGCATCGCTTGGCACGGAAGGATTGGTTCCTTTTTTCACGAAAGCAAATTTTCCATGTGGATGATCTGGGAAATTGCGGTCGTTGATATTAGTCACCACTTCACCCCAACCATCTAAAAGCTGAACTGTGTAATACCGATTTTTTATTTCCGGTACTTCTAAAATAACTGCATTATCGTCATCTACAGCAATCCAGGCTTCTGAATACACTACATCAAAGTTTGGATTTACAAAATTGGCATCTGCTGGTGAGACCGAGTTATGCTTCAGTGTGTTATAAGGAATTTTATCTTCTTTTGTATCAAAATTTTCTTGACGTAAAACGAGATATCGCGACAATAAATAGACATAGGATTCTTTGACCAACTCAGCATTTACTTCTAATTTCGCATTCATTCTTAACATAACCACCTTTAATTTAGATTAATTTGAGTATAACATAGAGGATATATCAAATCGAAAGTTCCGTTTTAGCTTTTGGCTATTCCAATCATCGTTCCACCGACAATTACTAAAACTACTCCGATAATGACCAGAACTAATTCTTTCTTCGTTTTCTTCTCTCCAAGGAACAGAATTCCACCAATTGTCGAAATGACAACACCCATTTGCGAGAGTGAAAAACCGGTAGCAATTCCTACTAATTTGTTGGAGAATAACAAGGCCAAGTTCCCTGTTGCCCACATAACACCAGGAATCATATTCAACCATGTTTGCTTCGTAAAACGCTTCTCTTCGGATTTAATTGAGAATAGTAATCCTGCGACAACCATCCCAATCGCTTGTGGCAAAATCGCGTCCCATCCACTAATATCAAACCAACGAGTAATGACGACATAACCTACGTATCCCACAGATGAAATAAGTAAAGTAACAATTCCTTTTTTCATATTTTGACCGGAATTTTCGTCCTTGTGTTGTTGATAACTTGTTAAAAATATCCCGACAATGATAAGTGCTAATGCGGAAAATCCTAGTACTAGTTTGGATGTTGTACCCCATTCGTGAAAGGCGAATACACCAAAAAGTGATGTACCAACTAACTGCATCCCGGTCGAAAGTGGCATTGTTTTCGAAACTCCCACTTGCGTAAAGGCACGGAACTGGTTCATTTGCCCTAAGCTCCAAAATGCCCCTGAGACAAAACTAGCAATAATTATCGTTGCGGTATATTCTGGATTCGTAAAAATAAAAACACCAATTGCAAAAGCTAGTGCTCCGAATGTCGTACCAATGATTTGCTGCCTCGGCTTACCACCGATTTTCGAAACAACTAACGGCATAATCCCCCACATCACTGCAGGAATTAATGCTATAACTATATTCATTTCTTATCCCCCTAATTCGTCTACTTATGCTCTATACCCTTTTCACTATGAAATCATTCCTATTCCTTTAATTTTCTGTTAAAATAAATAAAAATTATCAAGAAGGTGAGAAAATGAAATCGACTGGAATGGTAAGAAAAATCGACGAACTTGGTCGCGTGGTTATCCCAATTGAAATTAGACGGACTATGAATTTAAATGTCAAAGATCCGTTAGAAATTTTTACAGATGAAGATGCGATTGTGTTGAAAAAATATTCTGCTGGTTTAGTTTGTGATGTCACTGGAGAATTTTCTGTTGATAATAAAAAATTCGTGGATGGCAAATTGACGCTCAGTAAAGAAGGCGCCGCGGAATTAATGGAAGAAATCAAACGCCGATTTGGTGATACATTATAAAAAAATCATGCGCGAAGTCCAGATTTTAAGGCTTCGCGCATGATTTTATTTTATTTCATGATAAGCGGAATACACTTCTCGTTTTGGTAAATTTCGCGCTTTCATCACTGTTTTAATCGCTTCTTTGGAACTGATATTTTCTTGTTCCATAATGGTACTCACGTGCGTTTTAATATCAAGCTCTTGCCACCACAATTGCTCTTCCGCAAGAGGTGGATTGGCGTTTCCTTCGATAATCAAGCAAAATTCCCCGCGCACTTCTTCATCGGTCGCCCAGTTCAGTGCCTCTTCTACCGTTCCTCGCAAAAATTCTTCAAATCGTTTTGTAAGTTCGCGGCACAGGACAATTTTTCGGTCATTTCCGGTGATTTTGATGATTGCTTTCAGCGTTTCTTTCAAACGATGTGGCGATTCATACAAAATCCACGTTTCTTCACGGGCTGCTAATTTTTCAACCGCTTGGCTACGCTCTTTATTTTGACGTGGCAGGAAACCGTAAAAGTAAAACGGCTGTGGCGCGAGGCCTGACGCAATCAATGCGGTTAACGCGGCATTCGCTCCTGGTAGTGGAATGACTGGAATATCGGCGTTTAGCGCATTTTGGACAAGTTCGTAACCCGGATCAGAAATAGAAGGCATTCCGGCGTCACTAACAAGCGCAACCACTTCCCCGTCCAGCATTCGCTGAATAATATTATCTTCTTTATTTTCCTTCGTAAACTGATGGTAACTAGTCATTCGGGTCGTAATTTCAAAATGATTTAAAAGTTTCACGGTGTTTCGCGTATCTTCCGCTGCAATAATATCTGCTTCTTTCAGCATCCGAATTGCCCGAAAAGTCATATCTTCTAAATTACCAATTGGCGTCGGTACTAAATACAATGCTCCTTGGCTTGCCCCACTGAAACTTTTTTGACTTTTTATCATTCCGATTCCTCCTCCCGTTGTTCGATCAAATAGGCATCTTTATTTTTACGTGATAATTTTTTGAATGCTGCTTCTGCTTTTGTGGCTTCACTTCTTGTCTCAAATTTTTCAAAATGAATGACTTTTACCGGGCGGCGAGTTTTTGTATATTTGCACCTAATTCCCGCATTGTGCTCTGCTTCCCGGCGTACTACATCGGTCGTATAACCGCCATAATATGAATTATCATTACATTTTAGCACATAAAAGAAATGCTCACTCGCTTTCGCCATATAAAATCTCCTTAATCACTGGTGTATACTCGCCCAGCTCATCATATACGATAACAGGCGGAACATATTTCACACCAGGTTTTCCGTCTTTAATTCCTTCGACAAGTACCGTGTTTGCTTCCCGATCTAGTCGCGGATGGACAAATTGAATGCGTTTTGGCTCTAGGCGATATTTTCGCATTAAATCAATGATATCTAACAATCGTTCCGGCCGATGCACAAAATTGGCTTTTCCGCCTTGTTTTAAAAGGCTAGCCGCCACACGAATGGTATCTTCTAACGTGCACATCACTTCATGACGAGCAATCCGAAAATGTTCATTGGTATTTTTCAAACTTGTGTCGGGCGTTGCAAAATAAGGTGGATTGCAAGTGACGATGTCTGCGCGCTCTTTTGGAATAAGGTCTGTAATATTTTTCAAATCATATTCGATTATTTCAATTTGCTCTTCCAACTGATTATACGCGATACTTCTTTTCGCCATATCTGCCAGGCGCTCCTGAATTTCAACGCCAACGATTTGCGCTTCGGTTCGCGTGCTAAGTAATAAAGGAATAATCCCATTCCCGCTGCATAAATCAATTATTTTCCCTTTCCGAATGGGCAAATAACTGAATTTCGCAAGGAGAACCGCATCTATCGAAAATGAAAATACGGACGGGCTTTGAATAATCCGCAAATTTTCCGCTAGTAAGTAATCTAGTCGTTCATCGCCTATTAATTCGAGTTTTTCCAAATGATTCACCTTTTCTAGCAAAAAGCCCTTCTCTTGAGTCGAGAAAGGCCCGTCATGTTATTTTTTATTGAGCAAGGATAAGCAAAATAAACAATCTTCATCATTGCCACGCGGGCTGCCGAAATGTACATTGCAAACATGAAACCCTTCCTTGTAAAGTTGGACAAGATTGTCATAACCTTCCCCTAGTTCAATCATTTGCTGCATTGCTTCTTTGCGGTTGGGCGCCATCACACCATGCTCGGCCTCTGTTTCGGCTTTAGGTTCTGGTGTCGCTTCATCCGTCAAGGAAAGTCTGCGTCGCAAATGTTCGTTTTCAAGGTTTAATCGGTTATTTTCTTCCAACATTTCGCCTAAGTTTGTCTTTAGATCTCCAAGTTGCTGATACAATTCGCCAATTTGCTCCTCCATATTACTGACTGAGTCAAAAATAGCTTTTTTATCCAATTTTTTCACCTCAAGACTTTGCCGGTTGTTTTAGAAATTCGTTGTATGGGCGTAATTCGTCCAATTCGTATTCTATAACCGTCTCTTCTTCGGGCAAACTCACTTGTAAGATTCTTGAAAGCAAGTTGATTCCCGAAACACGTGCTTCTGTGCCTTCTGGAGTTTTTACTTTTACACCAACGTCAGGCATTTCACGTTTTGCTTGCTCATATTCATCGTTCTCATATTTCAAACAGCACATTAAACGTCCACATAAACCAGAAATTTTCGTTGGGTTAAGGGATAGGTTTTGGTCTTTCGCCATTTTGATGGAAACAGGCTCGAAATCGCCTAGGAACGTGGAACAGCAGAGCATACGACCACATGGGCCAATCCCGCCAAGCAATTTCGCTTCATCACGAACACCAATTTGGCGAAGTTCGATGCGAGTCCGGAAAACAGATGCTAAATCTTTCACGAGCTCCCGGAAATCGACGCGACCTTCCGCAGTAAAGTAAAAAATAATTTTATTACGGTCAAATGTGTAATCGACATCCACCAAACTCATTTCAAGTTCGCGCTCACGGATTTTTTCATCACATAATAAAAAGGCTTTTTGACAAGAATCGCCATTTTCAGCAACACACTTGTAGTCCGCTTCTGTGGCAACACGGAGTACTTTTTTCAGTGGCAACACAACGTCTTCTTCGTCCACATAGCGCGGTTCGATTACCGCTTTACCAAATTCAATTCCTTGTGCATTTTCAACAATAACACCTTGGTTTTCTGTGATTTCCAGTTCGCCAGGTGAGAAATAATATATTTTACCAACGTCTTTAAAACGGACGCCTACAATTTTAAGCATAGCGATTACCTCCCTTGGATTTCCAGAACTAACTGCTCCATTAGAAGTTGCGTGTTCATATTGGAATCCAGTTTTGATTTCGCAGCGAGAATCTTCTCGATTTCCCCTGTGGTTTCGGACAGTGATTTGCGCAGTGCATCTTGTCCGAGCATTTCTTTTTGCGCAGTACAAATTGGTTCGTAGTTCTCGTCAAGTGTAAGGTGTAGCCGGTCGCGGTACAGCAGTAACAACAATTCGAGCCCAAGCGCCATCTTGTCTTTCTCTTTAAAAAGTGGCATCCATGATTCTTGAATGATAATTAACGGGCTGGTCCCTTGATGGTGAATTCCCTCGTATAGCTTGACGACTACATTTCTTGCCTCACCAAACCATTCACTCTCTTCAAACGCCTTCGCTTGCTCCACACTTCCAGTAATACTAGCATAAATCCGCGCTTTTTGTTCGGAAATGCCTGCTGCTGTTAGCGAAGCGAGTAGACTATCAAAAGTCAGTGATTTAAATGTGACAGGTTGTAGTCTTGATTGAATCGTCGGCAAAATTTGCCCGGGATTTGTTGTTAAAAATAATAATAACAAACCGCCTTCTGGTTCTTCTATAAATTTCAGCAGACTATTGGCTGATTGCACAGTCATTTTTTCTGCATCGTAAATGATAACTACCTTTTGATCCGATTCCATCCCGCGTTTACTTAATTCTTGCTTTAGCGCGCGAACCTGATCAATCTTAATACTAGCTCCATCTGGCTCTAGCAAATGAACATCCGGATGATTATGACTCGCTATTCTCGTACAATTGGCACACTTCCCACAAGCAAGTTCGGTCTCAGTTCTTTCTAAACAAAAAAGGCTCTGAGCTAACCAAAGTGCTGTGCGTTTCTTCCCTGTACCACTCGATCCTTCGAGTAAATAGCCGTGAGATAATCGATTTTCGCGGACACTTTTTGAAAAAATCTTCATGACCACTGGTTGCATCACTGTAAGTTCATCCTGTAATCCCACAAAAAACTTCCTTTCTATCCATATTGTAATATTATACCATGACCAAGCCTAAATAGCTTCGGAATTTTAACAAAAAAATAACGACGAATTTGTTAACTAATATTACATTTTCAATAAATTAACTTTTTTTCCAAAATTTAAATGGACAGTACACCTTTTTGAGCATAGAATATAAGAAAAGTAGTTATTATACTTAGACTTAAAGGGGCTGTCTGGTATGAATGAATCGAACGGACGTATGGAACTGTATTTAAGGGCTCATACCGAAGAAATTATTAACAATTGGTTATCAAAAATTTATGAAAATGAAAATACGTATACTAGCTTTGTTTACTCGCCGCGTTACAAAGATGAACTGCGCGCTGACAGTGAACAAACGGCTGACCTAATCATTTCTTATTTCACTGGCAAAAAAGCTTTTTTTGAAAAACTGGATAAATGGCTTGATAATATGTACGCACGTCGTATGGAAAATGAAGTGCCTTTACCTGAAGTTATTACTACCTTAGATAAACTACGCCGGGAATTTGTAGCTGCGGTTGGCGACTTTTGTATTCATAATGATGAAGTGTCTAAATGCGACTTTTCATCTAGTATGGCGATGGTTAACCACGGATTTGACCGAATCAACGAGGCCTTCTCCGCAATGTACTACAATGACATCGTTCAACATTTGGAACAACAACATCGCTTAATTGAAGAAATTAGCACCCCAGTCATTTCAATTACGGACAAATTGGCGATACTTCCTTTAATGGGGCGAGTGGACCGTGATAGAGCGGACAAATTATCCGAAATCACAGCAAACAAATGCGTTCACTTTGGCGTGGAACAACTTTGTATTGATTTGTCGGGGATTACATCTTTTGACGATGCGCTTGGAGAGATGCTCAACAACTTGGTAACCGTGCTCAAATTGCTTGGTGTCGAGGCGTTCATTTCTGGTATTCAACCACAAATGGCGCAACAGATTAATCGTGTTGATTTAAACTTATCTATAACAGCATATCATTCGTTGAAGGCTGTTTTGCAAGATCAGACTAGAACAATATGAAAAAACCGGAAGCACTGTAAAAGTGTGCTTCCGGTTTTTTGTTATTTTCAAAGCATAAAATACGATAAATCCATCCTTGCACTATACTATTAAGAATTATACAATAAAAGAAAACTAGTGAATCAAACGGGAGGACACCATGCCAACTACAAAAAAAAATAAAGACATACTTGCTCTTGTTTTCTCAATCATCTCATTTGTTGTACCATTTGGATTAATTATCTCTATCCTAACTCTGCTCTATAGTAACCGTTCCATTCGAATAGAAGTAACATCTGTTAATAAAACAACCAAAGTGATTTCTATCATCAGCATCATATGCTCTGTTTTGATAACCATTTCTGCTATCGTTGGATTTATTACCTTTTTTACTTCAAAAAATAATTTAATGTAAAAAACCGGAAGCACTTTATTATAGTGCTTCCGGTTTTTTGTTATTTTCTTCTAAGGGTAATTAGTCCGCTCGCTGAAATGGCTACGAGTAGTATTCCCCATCCATTAACAAGTGGTGTATCGCCGGTTTTTGGAAGTTTTATGGTTGTGCTTGGTTCGGTTGGTTTTGGACTTTCTTTGCTAGGTTCTGGTTTGTTAGGTGTGACTGGTACTTCTGGTTTTGCTGGAGGCACAGTCGGTTCATTTGGTACTGGTGGTACTGGAGTTGGAGGTGTTGGTGTTTCTGGTGTGTTTTCTTTTGTTACTTTTACTGGTTGGTCTGTCTCGCTAGCGATGATTTCAAAAATGACGGGCGTAGTTTCGATTTCATAGCCGATAGGGGCCTCGGTTTCTACAAATTGATAGGTTCCTGGGACTAAATCCGTTACAGTTAGGACACCATTTTCATCCGTAGTTAAGCCGGTTTGTAAGGTGTTTCCTTGTTTATCTTGTAGTTCGAATGTTGCTCCGGCTAGGTTTTTTTTAGTTGTGACATCTAGCTTTGTCAGTTCTACGGAGCCGGTGTTAAGGGTGTTTTCTTTTGTTACGGTAATCGCATTGTTGTTTTCGTCAATAGTGAATTCTACTGGTGTCCTATCCAGTTTGTAGCCGTCCGGAGCTTTTGTTTCGATTAATTGGTAAGTGTCAAATTTCAGATTGGCAATAGTAAGTTGTCCGCTCGCATCCGTTGCAATGTTTTCTTGTAAAATAGTACCTTTTGAATCCACTAGTTTGAATTCTGCACCTGCGAGAGTTGCTTTTGTTTTCGCATCTTCTTTCGTGAGTGTGACGGAACCAGTTGTGCCGTCCGCGTCACCGCCACCTCCTGATGCTGGTGTCCAAGTCGATGTTTGTTTCGTGGCAAAATCGATTCCCATTAATTTGGCGGTATTATCGTACTGAGTGGACTTCCCGCCATCTGTCGCGGTTGTTGTATAAGAAATTTGCACGGAATCAGTTATAGTTCCTAAAACTACTTTGAATCCATCGCTCGTTGCAGAAAAATTAGTGCTGGGAATCGGCGTGCCTGCTGTAAATACTCGGTCTGCTGAGTAAGTTCCGTGAAACGCTTTGATAGAATCAAAATTTAATGTTTGCTTGGCGCCGATGGTATCCATGAAAATGGCACTTGGAACGTTCGCTTTGGCGTAGTTCACTCGAACAACCCAATGAATCAAACTTGGATTACTAGCATCGATCCAACCGTATTTGAATAGCGTTTCTGTTGGGCTAACTGGTGTTTTCTCGCCAATTTCCACATCTATTCCGGTTGTTCCATATTCAAGAGGAAACTCCAAATTAATCGTTTCATTTCCAGTAATAATTTTTTGATTAAAAGTAGTCCAGAAATCCAGCTCCCCTTTAATATCAGAATGTTTTTCTACGTAATCACTGAAAACGAGCGTTACTTGATTTGTTGCTTTTTTTACAGTGGCCGTACCAACTACTTGTCCCTTATTATCTTTCACGTCAAAAGCGAGATCCGTTGCCAGCGCTAATTGACTTGGCAAAGTGAAATCCATTGTGTCGCCTGCTTTTACGTTTTTTGAATTAGGAATAGACCAAGTGTAATGTACATCCATGTTGTCGTAGTAACCAAAATTCGTTTGTGGTACACCATCTTTATCTAAAAGTTCTACAGTGTTTAAAAATTGCGAGCCATAACTTGTTGCCGCTTTTACAACAGTCGTTTGGAAAATGGTGCTAACCATAATTAAAATACTTAGTAATGCTAAACTTACTTTTTTTAGAAAGTTTCCGTTTTTATTCATTACAATTTCATCCTTTACTAATGAAGTTTTGTTATTATCACACATCATATGACAGTGGAGTAACTCCAAGCTATATCGCTTTTCGGAAGTATCGCTCTTAAATCAATTTGTTTGTGAATTTTTAGTGACAATTCTAAAGGACTATGCGTTATAAAGTACTTAATTAAACAAAAAAAGCCGAAACTTCTTTATAGGAAGCTTCGACTTTTTATAACCATTTTTAGGCTCTGGCTTAATCCAAATTTTCTGCGCATGGCAAAATTCTATTTTTACTACTGTTTTTACCGGTTGAGTACGAGCATTTGAATCGCTTGTGCTACACCATCCTCGTTATTGGTCGTTGTCGTATAGTTGGCAATATCTTTAATATGCTCCGTCGCGTTTCCCATCGCAACGCCCATTCCAGCGTATTCGATCATCGTAATATCATTTTCTTGGTCGCCGATACTCATGACTTCACTTTGATCCACACCCAATTTATCAGCTAAACTTGCGAGGGCCGATCCTTTATTTACGCCTTTTTGCAAGAATTCCAGATTATATGGGACGCTACGAACTACATAAAATTTGTCTTTGATTGTCGCTGGTAATTTTTTAATAACATCTGTGATTTTTTCTGGTGAGTCTAGCAGCATTACTTTTGAAACGTGAATGGACTCGGGCGCTTCCTCAACTGGCAAATGATATAGAGGGGTTTGTAATAATAATGAGTCCTGACAAGTGATTTCAGTGATTTTACGGCTTGGTACGTACATGTTTTTTCCATCAAAATAAGTAACATTGACATTTTCCGCATGACAAAATGCGTAAATTTCTTCTAATTCTGTTTTATTCAAAGTAATATCTGCCAATGTTTTTTCGGAAGCTGTTTCTAAAACAACCGCGCCATTAAATGTGATTGCGTAGTCGCCAGCATCTAAAAGATCTAATTCGATTAAGCTTTTTTTAATTCCGGCAAGCGGACGACCTGTACATAATACAACTTTTACCCCTTTTTCTTTTGCTGCTTTAATAGAATCACGCACTGCTGGAGTGATTTCGTGCGCGTCATTTAATAATGTGCCATCAATATCTATTGCAATAATTTTATACATAATTTCCTCCCAAAAATGACTAATTACTTCTATTCTACTAGAAAATCAGCTATTCCGCCAAAATCCATCCACTTCTCGAGTAATTTCGTCCGTGCTCTTCACTGTTTTTGCATGGTTCCAGTGTGCAGGGAATAATGCTCGGTAGCGGTCGGCGGAAAAACGTTCTTCTATAAGCAGCACTACACCGCGGTCAGATTCTCCGCGAATCACGCGCCCAACTGCTTGAAGCACCTTATTCATTCCCGGAATTTGGTAAGCATAATCAAAGCCACGCCCAATCGTCTTATTATAGTAATCTTTAATTAAATCCGATTCATGATTCAGCTGCGCAAGACCCACGCCCACAATCGCCGCACCAACTAACCGGTCCCCCCGAAGATCTACACCCTCAGAAAAAACGCCACCTAAAACACAAAAACCAACGAGTGTTTCTTCATTTCCAGCTTGAAATTCTTCTAAAAAATGCTCTCGTTGTGCTTCATCCATTGAGTTCCCTTGTTTTTGCAAGCGGATATTTGGATATTTTTCTTTAAATAAGTCGTATACATTTTGGAGGTATAAAAAGGATGGGAAGAAAAACAAATAGTTTCCGGTTTTCCCAGAAGCTAGAGCATGTAGAGCATCCACGACAGCCTCTAGACTTGTTTCGCGCATTTGATATTTTGTGCTTATATAATCAGCCACAAGCAAGTGCATATTTTTTTGCTTAAAAGGGGAAGCAAACATCATTCGGCTCGTATCTTTTTCTCCGCCAAGAACGTTCGTATAGTAATCGATTGGTCGAAGCGTCGCTGAAAAGAGCACTGAGCTACTTCCGAGTTTGAGTTTTTCTGATAGTATGAAAGCTGGATCCAAGCATAGCTGTTTTATTTCTAAATCGCCACGACTCCTTGTCACTTGGGTAACGTAGCGCTCATCGTAAAATTCAGCAATCGCCAAGTATCTCAGGCTTTCAAAGTAAAGCTCTAGCACATCCGCTTGTGATTCCGACTGGGTATTCTGCGGCAGCCACTCTTTCGCCACAAACGTAAATTTCAATACAGCCTCGTTCCATTCCGCCAATTTTTCTTTTTCGACGTAAATGGTTTCGCCTATTTCTGTTAATTTTTTATTGAGTGCAATCATTTCTTTATTCATCGCGTTTATAGCGTTTAGTAGTCGTTTGTTTGCTTTTTTATCCAAGCCGCGTTTCACTTGGAGCACCATTGATTTTCGCAGTGTTGCAGAGTACATCGAGCGAGCACGGTCTACTAAATTGTGCACCTCATCTACTAGAAATGTATATTTTCCCGGACCTTCCGCAAAAAAGCGTTTCAAATAGACGACCGGATCAAATAAATAATTATAATCGCAAATAATCACATCACAAAAAAGTGCCACATCAAGCGATAATTCAAACGGACAAAGTGTGTATTTTCGGGCATATTCCTCTACAACGGACCGAGTAATTGCTTCTTCAGACTGCAACATATCAAATAAGCCCTCATTCAAACGATCATAATAACCGCGCGCAAATTGGCAATGGTCCGGCTCACATTTTCGTTCATCTAAAAAACATATCTTATCTTTCGCAGTAATTGTCACACTTCTAGCCGCCAAGCCTTTACGACGCATTTCATCAAGCGCATCTTCGGCAACTTGCCGGGTAATCGTTTTTGCCGTGAAATAGAAAAGTTTATCGGTTTTCCCTTCGCCCATTGCCTTAAATCCCGGGAATAAGGTCGACATCGTTTTACCAATACCTGTAGGAGCTTCACAAAACAAGCTCTCTTCTGAGGAAACGGTCCGGTACACCGCAATCGCTAGCTCTCTTTGTCCACTTCTATAGCTATCATATGGAAACGTTAATGCTTGAATCGTTTTATTTCGCTTCATTTCCCAAGCTGCAGCCGCTTTTGCCCAAACTGCATATTTGGAAAGCAAGTCATCCACAAAAGCGCCCATTTCTGCTCGGCTCATAACTCGTTTGAATCGTTTTACTTCTTTATCAAGCACTTGATAATACGTCAATTGCAGCGTAACTTCTGGCAAATCTGACTTTTCAGCGAGCATAAAGCCATAACAAATCAGCTGTGCCCAATGAAGCGGGCGGAAATCTTCGGTAATTTCTTCCATTGGCGTTTCGGTAGTTTTAATTTCGTCTATGGTTTGCGCGTTAATAATGCCATCTGCGCGTCCATCAAGCGAAAAGGCAATTTCATCCACTACCCGTTCCAGATTTAGCCGAACTTCTGCAACGTATTCTTCTCCCGCTTCTTTTTGGAGTAATTGATGAATTTTTGTTCCTTCCAAGGCGCGGTCTGAACTTGTCATTCGGCTGTCAATGCTACCACTTCTCTGAACAAATTCGACTAAACGCCTGACTGAAATCTGCACTTTTTTCATCAATAAACCTCCTTTTTTAGTCCAGTTGAATTATAACACAGAACGTACATTCGTATCAATTTGATATAAAATGCTATTTTTGGACTTTTATAGTGAAACTAGCTAATCCCTTACTTCCACACCAACCCAATCGTACTTTTTTTCAAAAATACACTTCAAGTGATTTAAAAAATTCACATTTTAGAAACATTTATCCGTAAAATACTACTATCCTGCATACCACGCCCTTTCCGCATTCTGATACAATTATGTTTACAAAAACTTGAACAAGATTGGAGAAACGTCATGCCAAAGACTTTATATAATTATAAAGAATTCATCCGTCTGTCCCATGAAGGGAAAATAGCTTATGAAAAAGTAGAAGTCAAAAAAAACGCCAGCTTATTAACCGAAAAAGCTGACGTGGATAATTACATCTATCTTATAGTTGAAGGGTACGTTTCATTGCTTTTGAATGATGGTAAAGAGCATTCAAAAATTTATTCTATTCAAGGCAAAGGAACATTTTTAAATTATTTTACGTTACTGGACCAAAGCGATAATCGTTTTAATTTTAAAACACTGTCTGATTGTTCCTTTTATAAGTATTCCAAAACAGATATGTCATATTTTCTTTCGATGTTTCCTGAGAATTTCGGATTTCAATTTTTCATAATGAAAAACCAGACTACCCATCTCTATTTTAAAAGTTTAATGGCAAGTAGTCCGGCTTCCGAAAAACTTAAAATTACCTTTTCGAATATGGGTTTGCTTCATGGTTTGCCACAAGAGGATGGCACTGTCGTATTACCTCAAGCAATTAAAACTAGCCATTTACTTTCTTATAGTAACCTTTCGAAAAGCTGTTTTTATAAGGATTTACAGCACTTAAAACTAACGAAACAGATTGAAAAGAAAGAGAAGAATTGGGTTATTCGTAGCGAAGAATTGTATACGTTGTTGCTAGAGTCTAACTGAGATTCACTTGCGCACAACTTTTAAAACAAGTGTTGAAATAACGAAAAGCACAATAAACATTAACGTAATCGTTGCGCCTGGTGGGGTTCCTAGTTGGTAAGAAGATACAAGACCTGAAAACATTCCAACTAAACCAATTAGAATAGCACTAATAACACACATCAGGAACCCTTTTGAAATGCGCATGCCGATTGCTGCTGGCAGTATAATGAGCGCTGATACTAGTAACGCTCCCGCTATTGGCATAATGACTGCAATCGCAATCCCTGTAACCACACTGAATAACAGCGAAATCAAACGTACTGGAACTCCTTCTGCAACTGCCACATCTTCGCTAAAAGTCAGCACAAACATAAACCGTTTAAACACGAGAAACAACACTACGATAGCCACTCCTAAAATGACTAACAACTGTACTTGCGCCTTGCTTATTGTCACAATGGAACCAAATAAGTATTGCTGCACACTCGTCGTAATCCCGCCTTGATCCAAACTCATTAAAACTAACGCCACAGCAAGCCCACCAGCCATAAGTATCGCAATCGATAACTCCGAATAAGTTACATAAACACCGCGCAAATATTCAATTCCTAGCGCCGCAATTACAACTACTATAAGCGTCGTCACACTAGGATTCACATTTAAAACCAGCCCAAAAGCAACACCAGCAAGCGACACATGCGAAAGGGTATCTGCCATCAGCGACTGTCTTCGTATAATTAAGAAAACCCCTAAAAGTGGCGCAATAACAGCAATTATCATTGATGCTTGGAAGGCTCTTTGCATAAATCCATAGAGAAACATTTCCATGAAACATCCTCCTTTCTAACAAGACGAATATGCTTATCGACATAGTCTTCCATTTCTTCACTATCATGCGTTACCATCAAAATCGCTTTATTATGAACTTGCGCTTCATGCTTCAATAAATCGTAAAAGCGAATTTTACTCTGTTTATCCATCGCGGTCTGCGGCTCATCCAAAATCAATATATTCGGGTCTGTCGCGAACATTCGCGCCAAGCAAATCCGCTGTTTTTGGCCACCAGATAGCTCGCCGATACGTTTATGACGATAATCCCACATTTCTACAGATTTCAGGGCTTTTTCGACATGCGCATGATCGTTTGCAGTCAGCCGTTTGAACCATTTCCCTTTTGGAAAGCGCCCGGACCTCACTAATTCAAGGACCGTACTAGGAAAACCTGCATTAAATGAGGCAATTTGCTGTGGTACATAACCTGTTAAAAGTCGCCCGCCATCTGCATTCTTTTTCGCAAAAGTAACCGAACCTTTCTCTGGACGCAAAATGCCCAAAATAATACGGAGCAGTGTTGATTTGGCTGCTCCGTTTTCTCCTGTTAGTATGATGAATTCTCCCGCACTCACTTGAAAAGAAATATTTTCAAGCACTGGCTCGGATTCGTATTTAAAGCCAATATTGGCTATATCAATATATTTCATTTGATCGCTTCCTTATTTAATTGTTTTTTGCAAGGCTTGTAAATTTTGTTCCATGTAAGCAATATAATCCATGCCTTTTTTCTGCTCTTTATCGGTGATTCCTTCGATTGGGCTTAGTACTTCGAGGTTTGCACCAGTTTCTTTAGCGAGCGTTTCTGCTACTTTTGGTGATGCCACTTCTTCAAAATAAATGGTACTGATGTTGTTGGCTTTCACGTATTTTTGCAGTTCTGCTAAGCGTGCCGGACTTGGTTCTTGGTCAGGGGAAAGGCCAGCGATAGCCACTTGATGCAAGTCATATTCGTTTGCTAAATATTGAAATGCTGCGTGTTGAGTTACGAAATCGCGTTGTTTGGCGCCTTCAAAAGCCGTTTTAAATTTGTTGTCGAGCGCTTTTAATTTGTCGGTATAGTTTTTTGCGTTGTTTTTGTATGTATCCGCATTTGTTTTATCTGCTTTTGCTAGGCCATTCTGAATATTAGCCACTTCTTGCTGTGCGAGGACTGGACTTAGCCATATGTGTGGATCATGTTCATGGTGGTGGCCTTCTTCTTCGTGGTCATGATCGTGCTCTTCTTCCGTACCTTCAACGAGCTCAATTCCCTTACTAGCGTCAATTACGGTCAACTTTTTCGAATCTAAGCTTTTAAGAACGCTCGGCACCCATGTTTCCATGTCTTCGCTGTTATATACGAAAACGTCGGCTTCCTCGATTTTAGCGATATCTTTGGCACTCGGTTCGTAATCATGCGGCTCCGTCCCAGCATCAATCAACATCTCAATCGAAGCATTATCTCCAGCCACATTTTTAGTAAAATCATACATCGGGTAAAAAGTTGTCACTACCTTGAGCTTACCTTTCTCCTCACTCACTTTATCAGTACCAGCGCCACATCCAGCCAAAACTAAAACGAACGCTAAAACAGTTACAACTAAAAACGACCATTTCTTCATATTATCTCTCCTTTTTCGTAATGATTACGATTTAAATATTAAAGCTATTCTATGTAAAATTTGATTACGCATCGTAAAACGTAATCATTCTTATTTGCAAGAAATATCTTATCATGTGTTTTTTTATGCGTCAAGCTGTTTTTTCGTCAAACTATTAATTTGACTTATCTTATCGGAATACTTATAATAACGATAAATACACAGATAGAAGGGGAGAAAACCATGCATTTTTTAAAGAAAACATTGCCTATTTTTGCCATTTTGACAGTACTTTTACTCACAGCATGCGGAAATGACAATGATAAATCTGCCGCAAAAACTTCCCCGGACAAAATTAAATTTCTTGAAACCAGTGAATTACTGACTTTAAATACGACAGCTGAGGAAGACTTTGCTAGCTTCACCGCACAAAACCAAGTCTTCGAGGGATTATACACACTTGATCAAAAAGATAACTTTGTTCCTGGGGTTGCTGATGGAATGCCAGAAATCAGCACTGACCAAACGAAATATACCATTAAATTAAAGAAAAACGCGAAATGGTCCGATGGTTCCCAAGTAACCGCTGATGATTTCGTCTATGCGTGGCGCCGTGCCGTTGATCCAAAAACCGCACCGGGCTACTCCGCACTTTTCAAAGATTCAATCAAAAATGCCACTGAAATCAATGAAGGCAAACTACCTGTAACTGACCTTGGTGTCGTTGCAACGGACCCAACAACGCTTGAAATCACCCTAAAAAAACCAGTTCCATACTTCATTTCACTTCTTTCTTTTGAAACATTTTTCCCACAAAAAGAAAGTTATGTGGAAAAACAAGGTGATAAATACGGGACAGATAGTGCGCACACTTTATACAATGGTCCTTTTGTCATGAAGGATTGGGGCGGCAACATTACGAATAAATGGACTTACGCGAAAAATGACCAATATTGGGATAAAGATAATGTCAAAGTAAATGAAATTGACGTGCAAGTCGCGAAAGATATTAACGCTGGTGTGAACCTTTATAATACAAACGAGGCTGACCGCGTCCCACTTTCAGGCGATTTTGCGAAACAATACAAAGACAAGAAAGATTTCCAAACGGAAAAAGATGCGCTCATCAGTTACTTGCGCATGAATCAAAAACGCGACGGTAAAGCGACTCCACTTGCGAACAATTCCTTGCGTCATGCGCTTAATTTAGCTGTTGATAAGAAGCAACTAACGGACCGGATTCTCGGTGACGGTTCCTTCCCAGCGAACGGACTTCTTCCAAAAGATTTCGTCCAAAACCCAACAACGGGCGCTGATTTCCGCACAGATAGCGGCGACCATTTAGTTTATAATAAAGAAGAAGCTTTAAAATATTGGAAACAAGCACAAAAAGAACTTGGCACTGACAAAGTAACAATCGAACTACTTGGCGATGACCAAGAAACGACGAAAACCATTTTCGCTTATTTGAAAGCGCAGTTTGAAGATAATTTGCCAGGTGTGACGATTAAAGTGAAAAATATGCCTTCGAAGAGCGCGACACAGCTAACTTCTGATGGTAATTATGACTTGTCACTGGCCGCTTGGATGCCTGACTTTAAGGATCCGTGGACGTATAGTAGTTTATTCTTATCTGATTACTTTAATAACCATATGAGCTACAACAGTCCCGCTTATGATAAGCTTGTAAAATCGACGGATACAACACTTGCGACGAAGCCAGAAGAACGTTGGAATGCGTTCGTAGCTTCTGAGAAAGTTCTGCTTGATGATGACGCAGCGATTTTACCACTTTATCAACATCAAACAGCAGTGTTGCAACGTACGGATATTACCGGGGTGCAAAAACATGCTTTTGGTTCGCCTTATAGTTATAAGTTTATTCGGGTGGAGAAGTAATTCGCCTGTTTGGAAAAAAGCCAGCAATTTTTAAAATTGCTGGCTTTTGTTGTATAAAGTTATTTAATATAATATTTATCTCCTAGTAGTGATGCTTACTTAATAAGGGCGTTTCATTTTGTCAATCCTACATCTATTAATTCTAAAAATGTGTCTCAAACGATTAGTAAATTCTACCTTTAGAAATATGCTTGTATCTTATTTACTAACAATTCCAACCAGATAATAGAATACCTTTTTATTTTGTCTATAAAATTACTCTTCTGGAGTAACTGGTTTAAATTTAGGAATAATTTCATCTAAGTTTTCTGTCCCTTTAAAACTTAACATACTTACATTTTCAGGAACCCTAACTCTGCTGATTTGTATTCCTCTTAAACAATTATTACACCAAACTACTTCAAATCCTATACGGCTTTCTAAATCTCCAACATAAACATAATCAATTTCATTATGTTTACAGTTAGGACATTTTAACTCATCTAGTTTATCAATATAATCTGGAATAACAGAAGCTAATCTTATCCACTCATTAAACATTTAATTTCCTCCATTCATATGATTGTAGTAATTCCACCAATCTTTTTCAGAACCCCAAGCTCCAGCTTCATAAAGTTTTGAAGATTCAAAGTCTAACGGAGGTCCAAAAGTTTTCACTTGATATATATGCATTCTTTCATGACCTAATGTTTTCACCAAAATTTCTTTATTTGTAAACGCATCTGGATATAAAGTTATTGTTTTTCCATCAGGAGAAGCATAACCAAAAAGTTCTCTACCAACTAAAGATGGATCACGTTCAATTCTAATTTTCACTCCGTCTAAACCTATTCCAGCCTCTTTTGCTACATTTTTTACATGTTTTAATTCCATGAGTTCTTCTAAGTTTTGATACTCACCAATATTTTGAGTTCTCCTATATAAATCAACTGTATCATCAATTCCACTGGCTTTCTTTCTTCTACGTAGCCAATCTTTTGGAATCTTGAACTTCTTCCCTTTGTAACCTCCAACAGTATAGCGGAAAATAAGACCACTTAAAATACTAAACCCTTGCGCTTTACTTATCTCTTGCTCAGTAACCGGGTCTGTTCCTTCTTTCACCGATTGAATAACTGCCTGTAACAGCTCTGCTTCTTCCTGCGCTTCATTGCTTTCATGCGGTATTCCCCCACCAAACACGGCGGTATTGTACGCGCTCGTAGCTTCTACATCTACTATACCATTTTTCATTAACACCCACATTTGACCACGGTACGTTTTTTGATATTCGTCAAAATTGAATGTTTTTTCGTTATCTTTTAGCGCTTTTCCTAAGGCGTTTTGCATCCGGGTTACGGTGGTGAAATTCAGCTTGCTCATATCATAGGTGCCAGTTTTACTGTTAAATTGAATGTTCGACTGGAGTTCTCGAATGGTTTGCTGAATTCCTCGGACTAGATCCGTTAAATTATCAAAAAAACTGCCATGACTTTGTTCAAAAGCCAAGTATTTTTCTAAGATATTTTCTTGTTTGTAGGCGATACTTAGCTGGGAACGGTAGCTCTGCATCTGTCCTTCCGTTCCAGTATTCATTCGCTGGGCTAATGCTTCTTTTTTCACTTCGATGCGATCAATCATTTTCCCGAGTTCGTATAAACCATCCGCATCAATTCTCGCATCAGCCGAACCGTCCACTTGTGCGTGAAAATCGGCTATATACTGCGCTAATCGGTCTTCACTTTCGTTCATGGCTTCGGTTATCGCATCACATAATGGAAAATAGGTCATTTGGTAATAATTTTTCGATGCATCAACTGCTTTTCCTTTTAAACTGCCATCTTCGGTATAGTTTTTCACAGCATTTTTGATATCTTTGATGCTTTTTCTTCCCGCTTCATTAGCTGTATGTAGTTGGTGCGCAAAGGTTTGTATTTCTCCGATGTCAATTCGGCTCACTGTAACAACTCCTTTTGTAAATCTTGTTGTTGATTTTCTAATTGGTAGATGTTTTTTCGGCAAGCGGTGATTTTTTGTTGGCATTCCTCTTCATTTGCTTGGATTTTTTTATGCCATTTCTGTTTTTCTTCTTCCTGTAAATCTGCCAAATAGTAGCCGAAACTTCTCGATTCTGCGCCTTGCCAAACTTCGCGCAAAAGCTCCAGCGACTCCCGTTCTTCTTGGTGAACACGCGCAACATCTTCCGCTAACCACTCTTGTTCATTTTGTTGTCGTTGTAAATCTTGCAAAAAATCTTCGGCCGCGGATTGTTCTTTTTTCAGCAGTTGCAATTGCGCCTCCGCTTGCTGGCTCTTTGCATCCATTTATTTACCCCCCAATCCCATGCTCCGTTCAAGCTCTTGGTCTTTGCGAGTAAATGATGCGCCTAATTCTTTCAATCTTTTGGCATCCGTTCCTACCACACCTTGAAAATTGTCCACCGCGTCTACCAAGTCAAACAATGCTGTCCGAAAATGATTGATGGAATTGGCTTGACTATAGGCCATATTACCACCTTTCATCGGTAAATATTCGGCTGATTTCCCTTTAGATTCTAGTTTTGTCGCGTGTTTTTTCAATGTTGCTTCTTTAACTTTTATTTCACTCATTTCTGCGCCTCATCTCTGTCTATAATAATGAAACCTTATCCTTTAATTATAGCACCGCACGCATTCTCATTTTGTGAGCGTTTTGTGAATTTATGCCTTGAAAATTGGCTGAAACACGTTTTTTACGTTTCTATTTTAAGTACATTTTCTCTAAAAAACAAAAAAACACTTTGACTGAAAAAATCAAAGTGTTTTTAAATTTAATATCTACGTGATAAACCTTTTCTCAGTACATCTCCAAGGACGTTGAAGGAAAGAATCGTCATTAAAATTAATAATCCAGGGAAAAGCGCCAAATATGTTGCTTCGCCGACGTAACCTTGCGCATTGTTCAGCATGCTGCCCCATGAAGCGTTAGGCTGTTGAACCCCAAGTCCAAGGAAGCTTAGTGCCGACTCGGTTAAAATGGCTGTAGCGACGTTTAATGAAGCTGCAACGACAATCGATGGCATCGCGTTTGGAATAATGTGCTTGAACATAATGTGGAAAAATCCGCCACCCGAAGACTTGGAGTACAAAATGAATTCACGTTCTTTTAGTGTCAGGGTTTCTGCTCGAACTATCCGCGCCACTTCCATCCAAGAAAGCAATCCGATAATGATAATAATGTTCGAAATTCCCGGTTTTAGGTAGGCATTTAAAATCATTAGTAGGAAAAATGACGGAATCGACATGAAAATATCGAGAAAACGCATCACCATATTATCAACAAAACCACCAAAGTAACCGCTAACTGTCCCAGCAAGCGTTCCAACAACAACGGCAATCATCATTGCAAACACACCAACAAGTAGCGAAACCCGGCCACCGTACAAGACACGCGTCAAGTAATCCCGACCATGGTCATCCGTCCCAAACCAGTGCGACGAATTTGGCGGCATCAATTTGTCCTGAACGGAAAGAGCATTGGGATCATAAGGCGAAAGGAACGCAAAAATACAAGCCACCGTAATAAGTATCAGCACACTCGTCACAAAAACGGCGCGGCGGTCAGCAAGCATAAAACGCCAAAAACTCCGCTCTCGTGTTGCGTGAACCACTTCTGCATCCCGCTCGAAATCTTGCATTGTTTTTTTCGAAAAATCTAATCGCATCATGAACTCCTCACCCCATTTCCCTAATCCGCGGATCGACAATCATATAAGCTAAATCGGCCAGCAAGTTTCCGATAATTAATAACAGCGCTGAAAATAGCGTAATCGCCATAATAACCGGATAATCTAGTTGAAAAATCGCATTAATTCCAAGCGAGCCCATGCCCGGCCATGAAAAAATACTTTCGGTAATAAAAGCGCCTGTAATGACTTGCGGAAGTGACATCCCAAGTAGCGTTATGACTGGCAACAAGGAATTTTTCAAGACGTGATGCCCCATAATTTGCACTTTTGACAGCCCTTTTGCATAACCAAATAAAACATATTCTTCTTTTAATTGGTTGATGGTATTCGAGCGGACGTAACGATAATATGCCGCGCACCCTTGAAAAGTCAGCGTTATAACTGGTAAAATTGCGTGCTCCGCCATATCCCAAAAAGAGTCGACCCCAATCGTTCGCATTCCTAAACTCGGAAGCCAACCTAGCTGAATCGAAAATACATCTATTAAAATCATCCCAAACCAAAAAATCGGAATCGAAATCCCAATATATGAAATCCCGTTTAACACTTTATCAATCCACGTATTTTCATAATTCGCTGCAACTAAACCAAGTGGAATCGATAATAATAGCGTTAGTACAAGCGAAGTTCCCACCAAACCAAGTGTCGCCGGAATTCTCTCTAAAATTTGTTGTAAAACTGGCTGGCTGTTTACAATCGAATAACCAAGATTCCCTTGCAACAAGTTTCCAAGCCAAATAAAGTACTGCACATAAATCGGTTGATCAAGTCCTAAGCTCTGTCTAATCCGCTCCACATCATCAGGATTCATATCAGGCGTAACAAAGGAATTCACGGGATCCCCGGGTGCTAATTTGATAAGGGCAAACGAAATAATCGAGATAATAAATAGCATCGGAATAATTTGCAATACGCGTTTTATGATTGTTTTTAGCATAATTTATCTCCTATCTAAAACACTAAAAATGACAAGTAAAAACCTGAACCTGCCAAAAACAAGCATGGCAGGCCAGATTTTTTACGAATGATTTTTAATTATTATTCCGTTAAATATAATTTAGAAAGATCACGGAACATGGTTACTGGTTGTGGTGTTGCAGCTTTTTGTCCACCATAACGGCTATCAAGAGCGAGTACTGCATTATCATAAGAAATTGGATAAATTACAGCGTCATCAGCAATTGTGTTTTGGATTTTTTCATAGATTTCTTGACGTTCTTTGTCGTCAGCTGTTACAGCACCTTTTTCCCAAAGCGCATCAAGGTCTTTGTTGTGGTAGTTAGAGTAGTTGTAAGGCGCATCGCTTAGATATAGGGATTTATATGCATCAGGGTCGTTCCCCATGATATAACCATTTAGCGCGATGGAGTAATCTGCGTTTTTACGGTCAAGTGTGATGTTGCTAAGTGCATTTGGATCTGTTGGTTTTAAGTCAAGTGTCACGCCGATTTCTTTGTATTGTTGTTGTAAGTAAAGCGCGATACTTTCTTGTGATTTACTATTGTTTAAATAGTAAACAGTTAGTTTTTGACTTGTATCAAAACCGCTATCTTTTACTAATTTTTTCGCTTTGGCAATGTCTTGGTCGTATGTTTCTACTTTATCCGTGAAGTATTTCGTGTTTTCTGTTAGGAACGAGGAAGCTGGTTTTGCGTATTCATCTGAACCGTATGCCGCATCAATGATATCTTCACGGTCAAGCGCATAAGAAAGGGCTTGGCGAAGTTCTTTTGATTTAAGTGCTGGTTGGTTTTCGTTGAATGTCGCATAGCTTAAGCGATTTTCCGGGTAAGTGATAATGTTTACCGCGCTCGCTTTTTCTACTTTGTTTCTATCAGAAGGTTGAATGGATTTTAAGTTGATTTCGCCATTTTGCAGTGCTAAATTAGCTGCGTTTTGGTCTTTTGTGATTCGGAAAGTAACTTTATCCAATTTTGGTTTGCCGTCAAAGTAGTCGTTGAATCGTTCTAGGGAAACATATTCGCCTGTTTTGTATTCAACAAATTTGTACGGACCTGAGCCGATTGGATTTTTGTTTTTATCACTTTTCTCGATGTTTTCTACCCCTTCAAAAATGTGTTTTGGAATTGGGAAGAAAGTTTTAATTGTATTTTCAAAGGCTGGAGCAACAGTTGGCAAAGTGAATTTCACCGTTGTGTCGTCTACTGCTTCTACTTTTACAGGTTTATTGTCAAAAACAAAGTTGCCGCGGTTCGGGCTGTTTTGTTTTGTATCTAAAATAGAATTTACAGTAAATACTACATCATCTGCAGTTAAAGGTTTACCGTCGTGCCAAGTTAAACCATCTTTTAGTTTCACAGTGTAAGTTAAGTTGTCATCTGAAATATCTAAGCTTTTTGCAAGTGCCGGTTTACCGTCAACTTCCCAAAATAGCGGTGCGTATACAGCTTGTTGAATCGTTAATGTTACACGGTCAGAAGCGTAGTTAGGATTGATAACTTCTGGATCTCCAGTAACGCCGATAATTAGAGAGCCGCCGTCTTTCGCTTTGCCGGAACCGTTTGCTTTGTCTGAACTAGCGCCAGAACCTCCGCAAGCCGTTAACACCAAGGCAAAAACCGAGATAACTGCTACTAATAAAAATTTCTTCATCTAACAAAAACTCCCCTCTTTAAGCGCTAAAAAATAACGCTTCCTCTGTTTTTTGGTCAGAATCGAAGCGCCTCATTAAAAGCTACTACTTATCTGCCAGAATATTACTTCTGATCGGAATTAGCATAGAACTTGCGCTCCGCTGCTGGGCTTCACTGGGCCGATTCCCTCCACCACTCTTGATAAGAAAACGTAATACTATTATTCCTATAAGTTTACTGTGAATTAAAGATACACTGAAACAAAGCAGATGTCAAGGAGAGAAAACTGGAATTCTAAAAATTATTTTATAAAAAAATAGACCGGGCTTAAAACCCAGTCTACACTTATTATTTCGCAGCTTGCACTTCTTGATATTCCGGTTTCTTAGCAAACTCCGCTTTCGCAAACGGACAAAGCGGAACAATTTTCTTCCCTTCTGATTTTGCTTTTTCAACCGCGCGTTTCACGAGTTCTTGCGCTATCCCTTGACCTCGAGCCGCATCATCCACGCCAGTATGGTCAATAATAAACATATCTTCCCCAGTTGGCACAAAAGTCACTTCGCCAACCTCTATGCCCTCATCATTTACCGCATAAATTCTATTTTCACCGTTTTTATATTCCATCTGATATCCTCCTATTTCTCGATATATTGAAGCGCTCCACTCGGGCAAGTATGAATCACCCGTTTTGCTTCTTCTTTTGATACATTGTCCGGCATAATCCATGGTTTTCGGTCCAAATTAAAAAGTTCTGCGTTGCCTTTTACACAATTACCCGAATGCTCGCAAATATTTGTATTAAAATAAATATCTACTTCCGCCCCGCGATACTTCCGGTAGCCCCGTTCGAGCAGCGTTTCCTCGTCCATCTGATTACCTCCTTCGCCAAAGTTTCTCTACCTTTCATATATTCCACTCATCACCCAAAAGAAAACGTCCGAAAAAGCTCCCCCAATCATTGACTTTCCTGCCAGTTATTGAAATAATAAAGATATTTTATAAATTCATTTAAAAATAGAAGAAGGAGTGGAAATAATGGCATTTTATTTTGAAGAACCGTCCCGCACATTTAGTGAATTTTTACTTGTTCCAGGCTACTCATCCGCTGAATGTGTTCCAACAAACGTTAGCTTAAAAACACCAATCGTAAAATTTAAAAAGGGTGAAGAATCTGCAATCACAATGAACATTCCGCTTGTTTCCGCAATTATGCAAGCTGTTTCCGATGATAATATGGGGATTGCACTCGCTACAGAAGGCGGCGTATCTTTCATTTTCGGCTCCCAGTCCATCGAAAGTGAAGCAGCAATGGTTTCCCGCGTGAAAAATCATAAAGCTGGCTTCGTTATTAGCGATTCCAACATCAGCCCAGACAAAACCCTTCAAGACATCCTTGATTTAAAAGAAAAAACTGGTCATTCCACAGTGGCAGTAACAGAAGACGGCACGGCGCACGGTAAATTACTAGGAATCGTGACAAGTCGCGACTACCGCGTAACGCGCATGAGCCCAGACGAAAAAGTTGCTGATTTCATGACTCCTTTCGAAAAATTAGTTACGGCTAACAAATCGACCACTTTAAAAGAAGCTAACAACATTATTTGGGATAACAAATTAAATGCCTTACCACTTGTAGACGATAACGAGCATCTAGTCCATATGGTGTTCCGCAAAGACTATGACTCTAATAAAGAAAATAAATTAGAACTACTTGATTCCTCAAAACGTTACGTTGTTGGCGCTGGTATTAACACGCGTGACTACGAAGAACGTGTTCCCGCACTAGTAGAAGCTGGCGCAGACATTCTTTGTATCGATTCTTCTGAAGGCTACTCCGAATGGCAAAAACGTACACTTGACTATGTTCGCGGCAAATACGGCGATACGGTCAAAGTTGGCGCTGGGAACGTTGTTGACCGCGATGGTTTCCGTTATCTTGCAGAAGCTGGCGCAGATTTCGTCAAAGTCGGCGTTGGCGGTGGTTCAATCTGTATCACGCGTGAACAAAAAGGTATCGGCCGCGGCCAAGCAACTGCACTAATCGACGTTGCTAAAGCCCGCGATGAATATTTTGAAGAAACTGGTGTGTATATTCCGATTTGTTCTGACGGCGGAATTGTTTATGACTACCATATGACGCTAGCTCTAGCAATGGGTGCTGACTTTATCATGCTCGGTCGTTATTTCTCTCGTTTTGACGAAAGTCCTACTAATAAAGTGAATTTAAATGGCACGTATATGAAAGAATATTGGGGCGAAGGAGCTAACCGCGCACGCAACTGGCAACGTTATGACCTTGGCGGCGACAAAAAATTATCTTTTGAAGAAGGCGTAGATTCTTACGTTCCTTACGCTGGCTCTTTGAAAGACAATGTTGCCATCAGCCTTAGCAAAGTCCGCTCTACCATGTGTAACTGCGGCGCGCTCAATATCCCAGAATTACAACAAAAAGCAAAAATCACACTCGTTTCGTCCACTTCTATCGTAGAAGGCGGCGCACATGACGTAGTTGTAAAAGATGCTTCGAACAATTTAATCAAATAAAATAAAATTGGTTGGTGTGAATTTGGTAAATTACCATTCTCACACCAACCAATTTTTTATTTATACAATGGAATACTTTTGTTTAATTTCTTCCATTGGGAGCGGACGGCTAAAATAATAACCTTGGAAATAGTCCACTTTCATTTCCCGTAATTTTTCGACTTGCTCGATGTCCTCTACGCCCTCCGTTACTACTTTTCCACCTAAGTCATGGCATAAATTAACAATCGCACGAATAATAATTTGTTGCCTGCGATCCGTTTTTAAAAGCGCAATAAATGACATATCTGTTTTGACAATATCAATCGGCAAACTTCGCAAATACGCAAGTGAGCTATAGCCTTTCCCAAAATCATCCATACTCACTTTGACGCCGAGATTTTTTATTTTCCGTAAGTTTTTGTTCGCCACAGCCAGCTCCGTAATTTCGCCCCGTTCGATAATTTCTATTTCTAAGCATTCCGGGTACTTTAAATTTTCTTTCACATAATCGTGTAAATAAGCCATATAATTACTGCTTACCACATAATGCGCCGGAATATTAATCGAAATCGAAAAACGTCCGCCTAACTGATTGAGTTGTTCTATCGCTGTTTCCGCCACAAAATCTTGCATTTCCCGCGTTGCATTTAAAAGGACAATATCTTCAAAGAAATCAATTGGAGTCAAAATTGCCGTCGCTGTTTTTAGTCGAATCAAACCTTCAAAACCGATAATTTTATTCGTTTTCGCGTCTACTTTTGGTTGATAATAAAGCAAGTAACTATTTCTCCTAATCGCATCCCAAATTTCCGTGCTAGAGATATCCATCTTATCCCTCCTTTTTCTATAGTTTACCCTTTTTTCCATCGAAATGAAAATATAGCCAAATATTATCATTACATTTACACTAAATCCATATTTCCTATTGCTAGGGTGATTCCACTTTGCTACAATTATAGCTAGGCACCTATGAGTTAGCGCTTACAAAATTGCCACTGGCGAAAAAAGGGAGAGTGTGAAAGTGAACAAATTTTTCAAGAAAACTACACATGTTTTACTCGTAGCAGGGCTCACAATCGGACTTACAGCACCATTCACCGGGACAACAGCACAAGCAGCAGCAGATACGGTTCCCATTCAGATTTTGGGAATAAATGATTTCCACGGAGCGCTTGAAACAGCTTCCAAAGATGCATCCGGCTCACCAATTGGCGGCGCAGATTACTTAGCTACCAACTTGGATAATGCCACTAACTCATTTTTACAGGCAAATCCTGGGGCGACAACTGACAATGCTATCCGTGTTCAAGCGGGTGATATGGTCGGCGCAAGCCCAGCAGTATCAGGTTTACTTCAAGATGAGCCAACGATGAAAGTTCTCCAAAAAATGAATTTCGAAGTCGGCACATTAGGAAACCATGAATTTGATGAAGGATTACCTGAATACAAACGAATTTTGGACGGGGTTTCTACAAACAAATTCGGACCAATCGTAGAAGCATATCCACGCGTTAAAAGTGACATGAAAATCGTCGCAGCTAACGTAGTCAACAAAGGGACAAACACAGTCGCAGAAGGCTTTTTACCATACTATGTAAAAGAAATTGATGGCGTCAAAGTTGGCTTCATCGGTATCGTTACAACCGAAATTCCCAACTTAGTTCTTGCAAATCATATTAAAGACTACGATTTCCTCGATGAAGCAGAAACAATCGTCAAATACTCTGCTGAACTTAGAGGCCAAGGCGTTAACGCAATCGTTGTTCTGTCTCATGTTCCGGCACTTTCCACTGGAAATCCAAACACTGGAACAAAACAAGATGTAGCTGGAGAAGCTGCCAATATGATGACAAAAGCAAACGAATTAGACCCAAATAACTCGGTCGATTTAGTCCTTGCAGGTCACAATCACCAATACACAAACGGATTAGTTGGCAAAACTCGTATCGTCCAAAGTTACAACAATGGTAAAGCTTTTTCAGACGTAACTGGCGAACTTGATAAAACTACCGGCGATTTCGTTACACCACCTGACGCTAAAATTACATACAACACGAGAAGCGTCACACCGAATGCCGATATTACAGCAGTAACTGAAGATGCGAAAAGCCGCATTGAAGGAGTTATCAACGAAACTATCGGACTAGCGAATAAAGACGTTATCTCTCGTGACACAAATCCAGACAACAAAGCAATTGATGATAAAGAATCCGAGCTTGGTAACATGATTACGGATGCGCAACGTTACATGGCAAACAAAGCCGGCGCCGATGTCGACTTCGCTATGACGAACAACGGCGGAATCCGTTCTGATCTTACTACTCGCCTTGCAAATGGTCAAAATGAAATCACATGGGGCGCGGCTCAAGCTGTTCAACCATTTGGTAACATTTTGCAAGTAGTGGAAATGACTGGTGCTGATATTTTGGAAGCACTAAACCAACAATATTTAAGCAACCAAACTTATTTCCTACAAATTTCTGGCCTAAAATATACTTTCACAGATACAGATGATTTAGATCACGCGTATAAAGTGGCGAGCGTTACAACCGAAGATGGCACTCCATTAAAAGCCGACCAAAAATACAAAGTCGTAATCAATGACTTCCTATTTGGCGGCGGCGACGGATTCTCAGCCTTCAAAAAAGCAAACCTAGTAACCGCAATCGACCCAGATACAGAAACATTCATCAACTACATCAAAGACCAAAAAGCTGCTGGCAAAGTCATTACAGCTCAAAAAGAAGGACGCAAAGTCTACAAATCCCAAGCTGAAATCGACAAAGAAACCGAAGATGCAGCTATCAAAGCAATCAAAGACGCAACAAAAATCAACAAATTCGCCGAAAAAGACAAAACATTAACCGGAACTACTTTACCAGGTGCAACTGTTTCCGTTCAAAAAGCAGCTACTAATGCAAGAATGGCTCTAGCTGCCGGACCTAACGCAACCGCAGACGCAAACGGCAAATTTTCTGTAGATGTAACATCTTTAAACCTTAAAAAAGGCGACCAAATCACAACAACTATCACTGACCCGAATGGCTACAGTACTACTTTCCAAGCAACCGTTCAAGCTGCCGCAACGACTCCTCCAGATAACGGAAACGGCGGCACGGACAACGGTAATGGAAATAACGGTGGAACAGATGGAAATGGTGGAACAAATAACGGTAACGGCTCCGGCACAAACGGCGGAACTACTACTACCGAAGATCCGACAACCTCCACACCGAATACAACTAAACCAGGAAGTTCCTCCAATGCTAATTTGCCAACAACTGGTGATACTGCAGGGTTTGCAACTGTGTTTGGGATTATTTTAACAACTACTGCGCTTTATGTTTTGCGTAAGAGAAGTTAATTTTAAAAAGGAGCGGCTAAATTAGCCGCTCCTTTTTCTATCTTTTCCCTGTATTCACTTCTGATTTTAGAACCCAGCTTCCTGGGACCCCTTTAGTAGTAGTTAGATTCAGCGTTTTTTCCGTTTCCTTATAAACAGAAACCTTCGTTCCAGCCGCCAAATATCCTTTAATATTTTTACCGGAAATCGCATCATTACTAGTCGAATATTTTCCTGCTCGGTATTTTGTTGCTGCTGATCCAAAAATCTCTTTCACGCCCGCCACAATACCTAAGCAAAAATCATCTTGATACGTTTTTGCTTTCAAAATAGTCGCATCAGTCGTATCACAAAAACCCGCTTCTAATAAAATGGCATCCATCGCAGTTTCACGTAAAACGGCAAAATTAGCTTTCTTCATACCTCGATCACGCATACCATGTTTGCTGATTCTAGCAATGACATTTTTGTGAATTGTTTTTTGTATATCCGCTGTTTTAGCTGGGGTTGAAGTATAAATATAATCTTCATAACCCATACCGCCACCCGCATTAAAATGAACTGACAAGAACAAATCTGCTTTAAAACTATTTGCTTTTCTCGCACGTTCACTTAATTCTAAAAAAGTGTCATTTGTTCGTGTCATCCCCACTTCAAAACCAGCATTCGCTAGTTCCGTCTGCAGCTGTTTTGCGATAGCCAGCACCCAATTTTTTTCAACTAAGCCGTTGCCGATCGCTCCAGAATCTTTACCACCATGGCCAGCATCAATCCATATTTTTGTCATGCTTTTCCTCCTCATCCCCTGATTTCGCATCAAAAATCAAAATTAAATTTTTCAATACTTCCGGAACCTTCATTCCCATTCGAACGAAATTTTCCAAGATGGAAATCAACTCATTCGCCAAATAGAAAAAGATAACCGCATCCCGCGTCGTATTATGCGTTCCCAGAATCAAATCTATTTGATGCGCAATAGCCACTAAAATTAAGATAGCAATTTTTTTCGCGATTCCTTTGAAACCCATTTTGCTGCTAAGTTCCCCTAGATACCCTGAAGCGAGTAGCCCTGAAACATAGTCAGCTACAATAAAGCACACTAGCACTTTTACCAATATATCCACTTCCCCAAACAAGTATCCAAACACCGCGCCAAATCCCAAAATCCCAATTTTTAGTACGACTTCCATGGAAAACCTCCTTTTTGATTACATAATTGTTATTTGGCGTAGCGCCCATGCTTTATAATTTGAATTATCTGCATGTCCTGAAATACCCGTTGTAGAAACATAGAAATATTTTTTATCTCCATAAGTTCCTGAAGGCATTTGAATTAAAACACCACCACCTGCAATCTCCAACAATTGTGCTTTGGATAAGAAAACAGAATGATAATAATAATCTTGAGGGGTATTATTTGTTGAGTCATAACGGCTAAATAATAGCGTCATCCCAAATTTCAATTTAGCAGAATCCCATCTGTACGACTGACCCGCACCCATAAGGTTAGCTCCTTTAAAAATGACAATTCCTGAGCCAATGGTATCTACATAATCCTTCGCGCTATTTAATGCTGTATTTGCTTTTTGTTCTGCACCAGCAGTAGTTTCTTTCTCATTCCAAGTTGTTTTCTCTTCCTCTGAAACGGATACCAATCCCTTAACAGCCTCTGCATGTGTTTCTGGATAGAATTGCTCTAACGTTCCATGTTCGTTTTTCTCTGACATTTTTACAATTTTAGTCATTCTGTTACCTCCTTAATAGTTTCCAGCGCGATTACTTGCATCGCATCTAATTTTTCTTTGTCATTACTTGATAAAAATCCGCTTTCAGTTGCCGTGGCATCCGGGTGGCTATGATTTATATCAGCCGCCTCCACATCTGATGCAAATAAATCGACAATTCCAGTTCTGCCATTTACACTGACAACGCCAGCTTCCGGTGATACTAATTCATCTATTTTCTGCTTATCAAATGAACTCATAAAGCCATCAGTCGTGTAAGTGGCTAAATCATGCCCGTGGATTTTTTTCGCAGCGTGAACATCATCTGCTTCTAGTAAAACCCTGCCAGCCTTTCCATTCACACTGACCACACCTATCGGAAGCTGCCCTGAAACGTATTCTGTCAATCCGACAATTCCTTCCACATGAGTCTCTGGATAAAATTGCTCTTTTGAATTATCTTCCTTTGTTTGCAGCATTCGTTTTATTTCAGTCATTATTCACCCCTCCTTCACGCGCCAATTGACTCCATTTGATATCGTTCGTTTGCCCCTATTTTTGCAAAGACTAAACTAGTTAACTTTTCAGAAAAGCTCGTTTCACCGGTTTTTTCAAGAACAATATCCGCGCCTTCGTTAAAACTAGAAACATTTGAAAAACATACCGTTTGCGCTTCCGAAATTATTTTACTCGTCAACAACCCGATATCTTGTTTCTGCATATTTATGATATTTTCCACATCAAATTGCACTGTACTTTTATTACTAAAAATGAGTTGCTCTTGGTTCAATCGCTCTCTTAAAACTGGATACCTTGTGCCCTCTGCGTCTACTCTGGAATCTACAACTTCACTTAGCTGCTCCGAACCACTAATCAGTTCATTTACCCGGGCATTAACTGCCTTATCCACTGTATCAATTTTTTTATTTAAAATTGCATCCGCTTTGTTGACATAAACGTAAATTTCATTTAAGCCCGTCGAAATAAAACTGGACCAATCCATTAATTTCTGCCAATTATCATTAGTTTTATTTCTAAATTCTCGACCTTGAAGAAGCATTTCCCATTTCCATAAATCCAACTTCATATGCAACCTCCTTCCTATTCCACTCTAGTTGCTTTCAGCTCGCCTGTATTCGTCACAGTTATTTTAAAATTAGATCCATTTTCTGATACTAAAATCGCATCCTGTTTTTTATTCCAGTTCGAAATATCACTTGCAGTCACATTGTTTTTTTCTGCATTTTCTTCAATTCCATTTAATTTTGTCTTATCGCTAGACGCCATTAGTCCAGAAGCGCTGGTAGTAACTACACCTAGACCATCTATAGCATTTAAATGCGTTTTTGGATAAAAAACGCTATCATCTGTGTTTTTTAAAACTCTAATTTCAGTCGCCATCTACAACACCTACTACTTCTGTTAAAATTCGCGAATCAAAAGCATTCATTGCGATGCTTGAAAACGAATTAATCTTATTTGATTCCACTTTCGCTTTTTTTACTTGGTTCGCAATTTGCGTTTGAATCCTTACCATATCCCGCCGAGAATTACTAAAGCCAACCTCTTGAAATTTCTTACTCCATGGATGCCCTGATTTAATTCTGGTTACTTTTACTTCTGTTTCAAATCCCATCGGCTCATGAATAAAGTCCCAAACATCTCGCTCTGTTACTTCCTCAGTTCCTTTATAGGTAATATTTAAAGAAGTTTCAGGAACATCTAAAATTTGTTTTTTTGCAAAATCTAATAAGTCGTTATTGTTCGTAATTTTGTCATTACTTTTTGCATTCGCCATCCGTTTTCCATAAATAGTCTCATTTGGCGACGTATACGTAACAACCGCCATATACTTATTATCTCCAGTTAGTTTATCAGCATTTTCTTTTTGCTTTCCGTAACATTTTATCTGCGTTTTCAAATTATCTGTGTTCGTATCGACGGAAACATCTTCTGTATTATATAAATAGCGGAATTGCTTCTCTGTCCTCATATACCAGCTCGCCTCGTCATAGAAATACAACTTCTTATTGTCCGCAAATAATATCGCCCCGAACTCTTCTAAGCACAAATTTACTAATTCTAAGCCATTTTTATTTCCTAAGTCCTCTAGCTCAACTAACGGAAAACGACCTTGTATCTCATGGGAAAAACCAAGCTCATTACCTTCCAGCGCAAATTCCATCACCGTTTGAATCGAATATTTTTTCAGACCAGCTTTCACATTATACTGAACATGATCTTGCACCGTATAACTAATATGCTGCGCTGTTACTTGCTTAGAAATGGTGTTTCCAATAGCTTTTGGCGCGCATTTTTTTATGACAAATTGCTGCCCCTGGTAGGTCAAAATCGCTTCATTTCCTACTAAATCAAAGGTACTAGCATTCTGTTTCGTTTTATTAACTGTAAACGAGATGGAACGACTCGTATTTTTTTCATAATCGTACGAAAATGAACCGTAATCAATATCCGTTAAAATCTCTTCTACTTCTTTATCCATACTTTGAATAATTAAATAATCCATGCCTATCACCTACCGATAAATGAACGGAAAATTAAAAGCAATCGTTACATCCGTTACACCTTTAATTTCAAAATCGTTCCAGCCTTTTTCCAGTGTTATAATCCCGTGGTTGGTGTCTTTTCCGACTCGTTTATTATTAACTAATGGATAAATATTGTTTAATAAAAGGACATCCGTTTTCTTGATTTCTTTACGATACTCAAAGGATTCTCCAGTTGTAAGGTTATTAATTGTTGGTATTCCATTTGCTGTCAGCGCAATATCTAATTCATGGCGCATCAGTGGATTTACTCGGTCACTACCCGCATTGTACACGCGGAATGTATTCTCTTTAAAAACATAGAATAAATCATCACGGTTCGATAAGTTCATTCCCATTTGCCATAAATCCTCTTCAAAAGTCATCGGATTAAGACATGTACCTCGCGACTCCGCATATCCTTTAAATACATCAAATTCGATGGTTAATGTCCCTACACGATCAGATTCTCGGCTAAAATCAAAAGGCTTTGGATGTACCTCATACCGAATTCCCGGCATTTGATCACTCCAAATATAATAACTATCCCGCTGAAATAAAAACTCATAAATTTCTCGTACAGCTAAATGGTAATCTGGTATATCAAGTGCCTGTATATTGCATTTTGCACTGAAAACAAAAGGTTTAAATTGAATTGTTCCCGGAATCACTCCATCAGTTCCGCTAATTTCAGCAGTTTCCATGCTTAGTTGTGGACTTTGCCTCGCTACTTCTTGAACCGAAAGCCCCGGAAACGTTTCACTAAGCGAATGAATTTTTCCATTTAATTCTAAATACAAATCACTCATTAATAAGCCGCACCTCCCATTGCATAATTATATTGATCGAATGTGTTAGCTTGGTTGCGGCTAACTACTTCAGAAACAACTTTATCATCCATCTTAATAACTGGATTTTTTTGTAGTAAACGCTCTAAAAGATTTTCCACCCTCGCCAAATCAGTTCCTTGATTTGTATATAGCATGGACTTATTGCCACGTGCACTTTCTCTTGCGTATTTCATTGTTGCATCATGTGGAATAACTTGCGAACCAGATGGTAAAACAACCATTTCCCCCCGGCCACCTTCGTTCATTCGAGCAAATCCGCCTTGGAAATTCGTTGTCCCAGAAATTAATTGTGGGATTTTACTTATTTCAACACCCGGAATTTTATTAATCAGACCAATTGCTGAATTAATCCCGCTAATTACAACATTTACAAAACCTTTTACATTATCTACAACTGTCTGAATTGCATTTGAAACTCCATCAAAAATATTGCCAACAAAATCAGTCAGTCCACCCCAAGCACCTTTAATTCCATCAAAAACATCTGTGATAATTCGCTTCACACCATTAAATACGGATGAAACAGTGTCTGAAATGCCCGTAATGACTGCTTTAATTCCATCAATAATCCCTGAAATTGTCGACATAATAGAATTCCAAATTTTAGATGCGACTGCAAATACAACTCCGAATGCTGTACCAATAATAGAAACGATAGTGGTAAAAATATTGGTAATAAAAGCAATAATCGGCTGGATAATTCCAATAACTGCTGTAATTACACTAGCAATAAAGCTAATAATTTTCCCAATAACATTGGAAATCGTTGTCGCAATAATGACAACATAGCTAATAATTGTAGTAATAATCGAGATAATAATGCCAATAATCGTCATAACAATCGGCATAATTTTACTTATATAAGAAATAATCGTCATAACAATCTGGATAACAACCGTGGCAATCTGCATAATTATCGGAATCAAAAATTGAATAACTCCCATGATTCCTTGAATAATCACCATAACACTCGGTAAAATTGCCGAAACAAGTGACATTACAGCTTGAACAATTTGCATAATAACTGGCATAAGCATTGAAACCAGCATAGAAATAAATGGCATTAATTGAGCCACTAACTGAGCGAAAAAGGTGATAAATTGCATAACCATTGGCATTAAAGCAGCGCCAATTTGACCGACCGCTGTAACAATTTGCATGATAATCGGCATTAAACTGGCCATTAATTGTCCAAATAGCTGCCCAACTTGCGTCACTACCGACATGACAGTATTACGAAATGATTCATTAGTACTCATCAAATACACAAATGCTGCTACTAGTGCTACAATCCCGATAATAACTAATCCCATTGGTGAAGTTAACTTACCCATAATTCCGCCAACACTACCAATAGAAGACATCAATCCGCCTAAATGCTTCTTCACTTCCATGAAGCCACTAGCTAGATTCGTAATTCCTTGCACCCCGCCAGATACTCCGCCAAGCATCGTGCTCAAGCCACCAACCCCGGTTGACAAACTTGAAAATAACGTACCATTTTGGACACTTGACCCTAGATTTTTAAACGCATCCGTGATTCCACTAACAGAGCCAACAGCTGTACCAAACCCTGATGTAATCGCCTGGCTACTAGAACCCAGTTGCCCAAATGCAGAACTGATACTACCAAGGCCAGATTGGAGACCACTCAAAGACCCCGTAATTTTGGAAGCCGGATCAGCTTCACCCACGTCTTCAATTGTCATTTTCAGTTCTGTAAATCGTTGCTGAACAGTAGCTGCCATTTCATCTAACCTACCAACTTGCGCTGTCAGAACACTCTCGTTAAATTCGAACGTCATTTTTTTAGAATCCGCCATTCATTTTCCCCCTTTCTTCTTTATTTTTAGGTCTACGCAACCCATTTGCACCATAAACCCGATCAATCCACGCCTTGCCTTCCTGCGCCTCATTCTCAGAAATTGCTTGAAGTGCATTTACTGTATAATTAACATCTGCTTTCTTCTGACGTTTTTTATGCAACTCGATAAAACGTGAATTCCGTTTTCGATTGAGATTCTGTTCTGCATTTAAAACAGCATTTCGGAGCATAGTAGATTCAAAAATCACCTTGTTTTCCCATTCTTTCATGATGAAATTTTTCTCCACTTCCGTTAATTCCTCAAAATCATGTTTTGTCATATGGAAATTAACTACAAAAAAAGCGAGTTGTTTTTCAAGGTCAAAATTATTATCACTTTCACTCTCCGCTTCATCGTCTTCTGCTCCAAAATATTCAAACTCAATCTGCTTTAACGGAACAAAAAACCCATATCCTCTTGCAATTTCTCAATAACTGCTACGTTAAGTGAAATTAAGCCTTGTTCTTCCACTAACTTATCAAAAATATCCAAAGCTTCTTTTTGTTTCACAGGTACTAGACCTTTTTCTTCTACTAGACCAGAAACAAATAGCGTTTCAATTACTTGGTAGCTCAAAATCCCTTTATTCGCAGTCAAAGCCGCAACTAGACTAATTCCCGATGTTAGTTCCACCGTTTTAACTTTTTGCTTATTAAATCGTAAAATATAAGTTGTATCATTCACTTCAAACATTTAATTTCCTCCTAAGGGAAAGCCACTTTTTCAGTGGCTTTCTATTTTATTCTGCTGGTGCTACTGGTGTTTCGCCGGGCATTTGATCTCCGCCCTCAGTAATTGTTAAATCAACAAGTGCGCCCATTCCGTCTAGTTTTACAGAATAAGTCATTGCTTCATCAAAAGGTGCTTCAAAACTATAGTCAGCTACAATCGCTAAGCCGCCAAAAAGACCTTTTTTCGATGCTTGGTTAATAACTTTCACACAAACCGGGCTATCGCTTTCAAAATATTTCGCCAATTCTTTATGAGATTCTGCATCAGCAACATACAAGCCGTCATTTTCAATAGACCATTCTTTCATTCCGCCAATTTTGGACTTCCATCCACCTACTGTATCTTTGGATGTAATTTCGATACTATCTTTAGAACGATTGATAGTTAAACCTTGCTGACCTGCTACCGCTAATAATTTATCTCCTGTTGCGTTAAAAATTGCTAAAAGTACGTCTTTCCCCGCGACCGCTTTAGCAGCTCCCGGTGTATAATCACAATATAAATTCTCTTCAAATGCCATTAATAATTCCTCCTAAATTTTTACCTTTAACTCACGACAAATACTTACTTCAAAACTAGTTTTTGCGTGAATTAACGTATTTTCTTTAACTAAATTTTGTTTTCCAAAATGCCGAACTGCGATTAATTTGTATCCTTCAGGCAAAGTAAAGCCCGTTTGAATTAATGTATCAATCTTTTCGACTCCCGCTAAATCCATTTCATTTGTATAATGATGAACTGCAAAACGGTATTTTTCTCTCCAGGACGTAAGGCTCTCTTCTTCCTCTTGCTCAATCATTTCGAGCATCGTTATAGGTATTTCCACCTTATCTTGCATTACAACAGAAATATCTAGTCCGCTTTTTTCCTGTAGCATTGTTTGGACTGCTTCCAAAACTCTCATGAAGCTCAAACTCTTCACCAAGCACTCACTCCTTTAAAAACGAAAAGCAACATCCGGTCAAGACCATTCTTAATAATTTATTCCTCCAAACGTTACTTCTCAAAATAGAATATTTGTTTATGTCAACGGAATTAGCATCCAATAATAAAAACAAATTTCTTGTAAAACATCATGTAATATCAGAAAATCGGTGCACCTTCATTCTGACGCAGCTTTTATTGTCATCCGCTTGCTGGACAATTAGCTTACTTTTATATTAACGGTAAAAGGATGTTTCAAAATATCATGAAAGTATCATCCTTTTCTTACTAAAATCCCCATTATCGTTGCCAGTTCTAGTACTGCTCGTTTTTTGATGCGTTTAAACTGGGCTATTTCATATGGCAGATCCATCATCACCGCCACATCTTGTTTTTGTTCTACATAGCATTCCAGCAAAATATTTCGGTATAAATCATCCATTTGATTTAACGTTTCCGTATATTTCTCCACCAACCAGCGCGCTTCCATAATCACTTCCTTATTATGTCGAGCAGAAAATGCCAGCGAATCAAAATGCGGCTCTTCCAAAAATCCATCCTTGAGTAAAAATGGTTTTTTCGATAACCCAGCAATCACCCGAAATCGCTGAAAATCCGCAAAAAATCTTTTTACTTCATGAACTGTCTTTATATAATTGATATCTTTATTCTCTGGTAAAATTAAAACTTGCATCCCATCACTCCTTAATTATGAGCTTCGTTAATGACATAGGCTTCATACTGACACTCAATAGCCGCAGCCGGCAAGCGACCAATTTCCTCTTCCGTTTTATCTAAATGAAAAGCTAAAACCTCAATCATTTCCTGCTGAACTGGTTGCGACTTTTTTCTATTTAATCCTTTTTTTCGTTTCCACTCAGCAAGTGACGATCTTGATACGCCAATCAACTTGCTTATTTGCACATCGGATTTGGTCTTTTTATGTTCCAGGTATTCGCTAGGCGTTAAAATAAGTAGCTTTTGTTCCGCCGTCAAAAGACCTTTTTCCTTATCTCCAAGTGCTTCAAAAAACTCCAACTCTTCTATTAAACGTTTCCGAATAAATCGATCCTCTTCTTGTTCCAGTTGAAAAATTAGTTGGATTTGCTTTTCTTTCAAAAGTTGTCTATCCATCCATTCCCACTTCCATCTCATAAGTTAATAGCTAACATTTGTCACCAAAACGGTGCTATCGGTGCAAAAATCAGCCTCATTTATTTTCTAGCTCTACAAATATTATAGCACCATTTTGGTTACTTGAAAACTTTTTCCGACAAATATGTTCAAAAAAGTTCCGTTTTGGTGCTAAAAGTGCTATACTGGAGCCATAAACATATGGAGGACAATTATTATGGAGTTAAATAAATTTGTAGGAAATAGAATAAAACAATATCGCGAAGAACGAGGCTTAAATCAAGAAGCTTTAGCAGAAAAGCTTCATACAACTCGCCAAACGATTAGCCGCTACGAAAATGGCGACCGAAAAGCGAATCAAGACGTTTTATTTGAACTTGCAAAAATCTTCAATAAACGATTAGATGATTTTTTCCCAGAAAGAAGTTTGCCGCCTGTTGATGAACGCTTGGTGACCATTGCGGCCCATATAGATGATGATGTAACAGATGAAGAAATGCGGGATATTCTAGCGTATATAGACATGAAGAAAAAACTCCATCGCGGGATGTGATTTTATTGTACGAAAAATTGGTAAACAAATACCAAGGCGAGGTAACCATTAGAGAAGAGAAAATGCCTTACAAACTACCCGGTCTTTATTTAAACGGGACCATTTTTATTAGCAAAGATCAGTCTTCTATTGAAAAAGGTTGTGTTTTAGTAGAAGAATTGATGCATTACAAATACACGGTAGGCAATATCACGAAACAGGAAACCATTATGGATAAAAAGCAAGAAATTTTTGCGCGTCGCAAAGGGTATGAAGAATTGATACCACTTGATGATATTATTTCGTGTTTTTATCTCGGTTTACGTGAATATTTTGAAGTAGCGGAGTTTTTAGAGGTAACGGAAGAATTTTTGCGCCATACTGTTTCTCATTATGCGGATAAATACGGCCCAATGTATGATTACGGTGGCTATCTAATTAATTTTGGCAATTCTATTGATGTTTATAAGAAATTTTAAAAGGCTCATTTTTTGCGGGCCTTTTTTGTTTTATTTTAAAAAGTATGTTTTTAGTCGTAAAACTATTGGAAATGTTGCTAAAAAGTGACTTTTTCTTAGCTGTATTGCGAAAATGTTTTTAATCTGGTATCTTTTTAGGACAGATAGCAGTAAAGTAGTATAGTAATTAACAATTTTACTTTAGTATAGGAGTTTTGATCATGCTTTCCACTATAGATTTTTCCGATATTTTTTCTAGTGATTATTCGAGTAAAGTCTCTTTTAAAAAAGGTGATATTATTCATGCATTTCGTGCTTACGAAGACAAACCGCCTCAAATGGGGGTACTTTTAAAAGGAACTGCTGTTTTGGAAGGACCGACAAGCGAGGGACGTTGGATGATAAATGCTTTGATTGCTCAAAAAGCGATTTTTGGAATGGAAAGTTTGCTCGAAACAAAAACGGCCCCGGAACTTACGGAATACCGCGTCCGTGCATTAGAAAACGGTACTGCTTTATTTATCGACCGTGAATTTTTCCTCAATTATTTGTATGCGAATCCGCAATTTTTCCATCTTGTGCTGGATGATGTTATTGTACGCTACCTTTTTACAGCGAAAAATTACAAAAATATCAATCAATCACCGATAGTAAAAGTTACTCGCATTTTTGTGGAAATTATCGAACTTCTCAATTTGCATCAATCTGAAGGACCAATTAAGCTTCCATCCTATATTAATCAAACTTTCTTAGCTGATTATTGCCGTTCTAGTCGCGCGCGAATTACAGAAGCATTAGAAGAATTACGCGAAAGTGGCTTATTGCTCTCTAAAAGACCAATTACAATTAGTTCTCATGAAAATTTGTTAGACCAAGTGGACAGTTTTCAAACAGGGAACGGCTTATTAACTAAATAACCTTGAAAAATCGATACGCCATGGCTTTCTAGTAGAGTCATGGTTTCTTTTGTTTCAATTCCTTCAACCACAAAATCAAGGCTGTTTTTTTGCGCAAAATTCGCCCATGCTTTAATAAATAATAGTAAATCTTCTAATGGAATATTTTTGAAATGAATTAATGAGAATTTAATTTCTATTATGTAAGGTAGGTAGCTCATCACTCGCTCTAAGCTGTTTAAGCCACAACTAACATCATCAATTGCGATATGATAGCCAAGACCGTGAATCACTTTAATTTTGTTTAGGATAAATGCGTCTTTATCATTCGCATTGAGGTGGCGTTTATGCGCGGGAACATCAAAAATATCTTCAGTCATTTCGACGGTAATGCGGTGGCTCTCGATTTTCAATTTATCTAGCCAATGGAGGGTTTCTGTATAAAAAAGTTGCTGTGGAGCGATATTTATGGCAAATCGATCATTTGGATATTTCGCTAAAACCTCAAAAAAAGCATCGCAAAACCACTCTGAAAAAGCCAAGTATAATTCTTCATCTGCGAGTACTGCCTCTAATTCTGATAGAGGAAATCTAGGAACTTTACTATCATCGCGCAAAAGTATTTCATATTCGACAATATTTCCCTGAAGAACGTCTAACTTAGGTTGAATAAAAAGTTGAAATTTCATGAGTCCCATCATCCCTTCCCTTTTCTCTTCTCTATTCTAATACATTTTTAGTACTAATCGCAAAATTTAGTATAATAATAAACAGGCATTCCGGAAAATGCCTGCAAATCTTTAGTTAAAATATTTCTCTCATCATTGAACGATCTCATATGCCACATCTTCTACTTGAGGAAAAATTCCGTATTCATCAATAAACACAGGGCGCATCCATTTGTAAAAAAAATTATCTAATTCTGTTATCAACGGTTCTTTTAAAATAGCATATGTTAATACTTGACGTTCCATTAATTCAGTTAAAATATTTAAAAAATCGTTTTTATCTACTTTTTCATTGCCTAAGTCAGCGATTATTCTACTAAAAAGACTATATAATTCTTCTTCTGACCTAGTTTCAGGTAAATTTTATAATCTTCTAATCTCATCAGTTTATTTCCCCTTAAATGAATGTTCGGGCGTCTATGAGAAGTAAGCGAGGCGTCTACATAAATTTGAGCCATAAGGTTTAAATGACCAATTATCTCCTAATATAGATTTAATTTCATTAGGGGTACAACCAAATAACCGCTGTGGATTATCTATTATATCTTGGAATGAACCAGGCTTCCATTGAACATTCCCAGTACCATATTTTTCTTTAAAATAATTATTCCATTTCTCACCATTTACTGTTTGCTTCGTTTCTCCAGGATTTAATTTCTCTTTAATCACAGGCTTATTTCTAGCTGCTGCAATCCCAAACCCTAAACCTAATGCCATGTCCGTTAATCCTGCATCATCTTCTTCTGGCTAAAATTATCGTACATCAAAGAAACATTCATTAGGACTAGAAAAAAACTTGAATTTTTGTACAATAAATACAGCTAGCTTTTGTTAGCTATTGGCAACTTGATTAGTGAGTTTATTCCTTACTATCAAGGCTTTACTATCCGACTCCAATCAGATAGTGAAGTGCCTTTTTTATTTTTAAATTTACTTGTCTTGCCAAAAGAATAGATTGTCTTTCATGCTTAATTCTTCTACAAGAATGTTTTTACAAACTATGTTCATTAGCATAATTGATAAGTCAAGGGAGCATTGTACAAAATTTTCATTCTCTTCATATTTTTTTAAAGAAATATCTTGTCCATCATACCCCAGTTGTCCTCCTCTCATGTCTTTTACATTATCTATGGTTCTCCAATTAGCATCTGTTTCATAACAAACTTTATAACAAGAAATAAAGCTAATTTTCCAACAAGTTTTCTCATTATTTTCTATAAAAATATATACCTCATCGCCAAAATACCGTGTTTGAATATCCAATATTGACATATCCCAATACTCCGTATTATCAATCTCATTTTGTAATAATTCAATATCCATAATATACCTCCAAAATTATTTATTAGTCCAAGGAATATGTCCATCAGGGCTTTTTTTATCAACAATATTCCCTTTTATATCCAATGGGTTTTTATTCTCATCAAAAATATGCATATGTTCATAATTAGTGACTTTATCAGGTGGATCAATACGAACTCTAAAATTACCATTTGCATCTTTTATGTGAACTCGTCCGTTATTTTCAAAAAATTGCCAATCTTCCGGTATACTATTTCTTAACTCATCTAATGACATATTATTAATTTCATTAGGCTTTAATTTATTAAAATTAGCCCCACTGGCTTTCTTAATTTTCTCTAAAACAGCTTTCTCTCGTTTAAAATACTCTTTTATTTTCGAAGCTTCTCTAGCTTTTTTACTTGCTTCTATATTCTCTCGTACTCTTTTTTTTATTTTCTTAGGTTCTAGGTCATTTAATTTCTCTTTAATCACAGGCTTATTTCTAGCTGCTGCAATCCCAAACCCTAAACCTAATGCCATGTCCGTTAATCCTGCATCATCTGTCCAATCTTTCATACTAGCGATATAGGCAGAGGATCTTAATACACCGCCGGAAAATCCAGATACTTTTTGGCCAGTTAAATAGTTTACTCCATCTTTCCAACTATCATTGACTCGCCGTTCAAGTTCTTCCCCCGAAAGTTCTGTGTAAGAAATAGCCGGTAATTCCTGACCATGTTTTTCTAAGAACGCTTGTAATTCCTTGTTTTCTACTCGTTTTCCATCTTTTTCAAGTAACCACATCGTGACTGTTTCACCTTGATCATTCACATATGTATAGGCTAATACCGTGTAATCCTCAAAACCATCCGGATACGGATCTTTGTCATTTTCTTTTCGTGCGTTATCCAGTGCTTTTTTCATAAGCAACAAGCTGTTTGCCGCACTTTTCGGCACGGAATAAGTCCCTGTTTTGTCATTAAAAGTCACGTGATGTAGCAACTCTTGCACCGCGCGTCCTGTCGCTTGAATGAGTTCGGCTAATGCACTAAAGAACTGTCCGTGACTTTGTTCAAAAGCCAAATATTTTTCTAGGATATTCTCTTGTTCGATGGCTTTCAGTAATTGCGTGTGGACACTTCTTGATTTCACTGCATAGACTTGTTGCATATCTGGCTTCGTGTTCGGTGCGGTTAATTGTCGATGCAAGTCTTCTTCTTTTCGCTGTAACTGGCTAACCTTGGCCATCGCTTCTTGTAAAATTTCTGCATCAATTCTGGCAGAAGGCGAACTATCCACTTGGCTCCCGAACTCACGAATATATTGCGCTAGTCGCTCTTCGCTTTCATCCAATGCTTCAATGATGCTCTGGCAAATACTTGTATAGGTACTAGAAAAATACCTTTTGGAGGTACTAACTGCTTCTCCTTTTAAACTATTGTCCTGGGCGTAATCCATCGCTGCTTCTTTAATCTTTCTAATCATCGCTTTGGCTTCCGCATTACTACTTCGCAAACCGTGGAGAAAGTCATTCAATTCCGCAATATCTATCCGGCTCACTTACTCCACTCCTTTTGCAAGGTGGCTTGTTTGGTTTCTAACGTGTGGAGCCTGTCCTTATTTTCTTGTAATTCCGTGTCTAAATCGGTTCTTTTATCCTGGAGATCACGCCTCCAAGCCTGAGATTCTTCGTGTTGTTGCTCTTCTAAATAACGATGAAAACCACTGGCTTCTTCGCCTTGCCAGCCACTGCGTAAAAAGTCTAATAACACCAGTTTTTCTTGTGTTAATTGGTTGCTGTCCTCTTCTAGCCAATCTTGTTCATTTTGTTTTCTTCTCGTTTGGTCAACATCCGTTTCTGCCGTTATTTTCGCTTTTTTAATTTGTTGGAGTTGTTGTTCAAGCTGACTATGTGCGCTATCCATTTAACGCACCTCCAATTGATTGATTTTTTGTCCCATGACCTGGTCTTGCTTGGCATAGGCAATACCCATTTTCTTTAACCGACTCGCATCTTGTTTGGTCACGTGTTGGAAATCTTCCACGACATCCACCAACTCAATCAATGCCAAGCGTAATTGATCAATTGAATTGGCTCTGGAATACGCCATGTTCCCGTTTTTTAATGGCAAATAGCTTCCCGAACTTTTACTTGCCAATTTAGTTGCATGTTGTTGGAAGGTTCTTTCATCGACTTTTATTTCTCTCATCTGCATGCTTCCTCTCTATGTATATCCTTTCCCCTTATTATAGCACCGGTAGCACATCTCTTTTGTGAGCATTCTGTGAAACAATTCATTGAAAAAGAGCTTAAAACAGACTTTCTACGTGAATAAATTAACATTTCATGTTCAATAGATTTTATGCTACATACTATTTTAATATAAAACTGCAGTTCAATTATATAATCTACGTTCAACCAAATTTCTTTACAAGAAACCGTTTATTCGATATTATCCGTAAAATCATATGCAGTTTCACATTGAGTAAATTTTATAAACCGATTAGCTTTAATTCATTGTAATACGTTTGGCTAGTTTTTCAAATAAAAACAGAGATTCTCCGGAAAGAATCTCTGTTTTCGTCTATTAATTAATCAAAAGCCACGGGCCCCATTGTTCAGCTCCCGGCTCGTTCCCTTGTGTCCACCACTGTGCTTCATATGTTTGCCCTTTGTAAGAAACCCTGTCTCCCTTATTGTACGTTTTAGCAGTGTCCCATGCTGGAGTTGCTGGTGGTGTTGCCGCGTCAAGCGTTGTCACAGTTAAGGCCGAGCTTGCCGCCGAGAAGTTCCCAGCCGCATCATATGCTTTTACTGTGTAAGTGTACGCTGTTTTTGCAGTTAAGCCACTATCTGTAAAAGTAGTTCCTGAAACAGAGCCAACTTCGGTCCCGTTTCGGTACACTTTATATCCAGCCACCGCTTTATTGTCCGTTGAAGCTGTCCACGTTAGCGTAGCAGCTTTATCGGTTACATTAGAAGATGCGAGTGCTTTTGGTACGGTTGGAGCTTCTGTATCGCTTGGATCAGGTACAACAGTTCCTCCGCCAAAAATCGTTTGTTTACCAAATTCGACACTCGATTTTACCATTCGTTGCGTTAAATCAATTTTAGAAATATTATTTACATCCACACTAGATGCACTCGATTTTAAACGGAACGTATAAGATGCGCCTTGCGGAATTTGTTGCGCGTCGTATACAGAAGCTAAATCAACTACTGTATTGCCACCTGAAGTAGTAACAGTACCTGCTTTATAATCTCCAGCAGTTAGCGTTTCGCCCGCTTTTACCGGAATATAAAACTTAGGTAATTTCACTGTTTCAAACGATAGCTCGGTTGATTTCAAGACTTCATTTGTTTCATCCGCTTTTTCATTATTGGTAATTGTAATTTCGTATCCGACCCCATTTTCGCTATAAGGTTTCACTGTCGCTACCACATTTAAATTCGCATAAGTGATTGTATTTTGCGGGATAGCGCTAGTACCAAATAATCCTGATTTAATCGCCTTTGTGAGTTCATCGCGCTTAGTTGAAGTCGTTGTTTTATCCTGCGACTGCATCCAAGAAATCATCCCACCAAGATTATTATCTTTTACATATTGTGCCTTATAGCCAATCGAGCGCGTATTGTCATATGTGTAAAACTCCCCAGTTTCCTTACTATAAAGATACGGCGCTTTGGCAGTATCATCCCAATATTCTTTCAATGTTGGCGTTTTAGCTTTTAGCGCATCGATACTTCTATACGTCCAAACTCCGCCAGCACGGCCCCCATCACCAGTTTTAATTGGGTTTTCGTTGTTTGCCCCATAAGTAAGCGAGCCATCCGCATCTTTATTCGTTTTTTCAGCAGCTTGGAAAAGTCCTGGCAATGCCGTATCCGTTCCAGCAGCTACTTTATTCCAGCCTCGAGTATAAAATGCTGCCCCAACAACAATTTTATTCGAAACTGCTCCCTTTTCTTTTAAGTATTTCACGGTTTGATCCACGGAAAATCCACTATCATAATTCGGGTCTTTCGGATTGCCGTAAAGCGCTGTATGATGCGCACTATTCGGTGTCCATGCACCATTTAAGTCATACGTCATCACATTCGCAAAATCGACTACTTTAAACAAATTCGCTACATCAATCCCATTTTCTAAAGTAGATTTTGCAGCTGGTAAAGCAACCGATAATTCGTATTTCTTGTTAATATCCACGCCTTGTTTATCCAAAGCAGTTCTTAAATCTTGTAAAAGTGTAATAAAGTTTTGTTTGTCCGCAGGTTTTGCATTTGGCGTGCCTTCATCGTTTTTATTATCAACAAGGTCAGCGTCCCGTACCGAAGCAGGATATTCCCAGTCCAAATCAACAAAATCCATATTGGTATATTTCACAAACTTCATCACATTTTTCACAAAGTTAGCCCGTTTTGTTGGATCTGCTGCAACTGTCGAGAAATCTCCCGACTTAGACCAGCCTCCAACTGAAACCCCTATTTTCAAATTCGGATTTTGAGCGCGCAAATCTTGAATCGCATTCAAAACGCCGGCATTTGCTCCGCCCCATTGAACTCCCTCTTGCCCAACAGGCGCCCCAACAGCAGCATCTTTATCAGTAAAAACTAAATCCCCGTTACTATTAAAATCCAGAAAAGCAAAATTCAAATGCGTTATTTGATCAGCCGGAATATCTTTCGGGTAAAAGTTCCCTTCTCCTCCCCAAATCGACCAATCACCATAATACATTACATTTCGATACTGTGGCACATTTTCAACCGCTTTCGCCCGTTTTGGCTGTGCACCAATCGATACAACCACTAACGATAAAACTAACAACACAACAGAAGTAATACTAAAAAGCTTTTTCATCTTCTTATTCATCTCTTCACCCCGATTTTTGATTTATAAACCTCATTTCGGTAGTTCTAAGTTTGTCTCTCTGTACCCCTTTTCGTGTGGTTGCCAGAATGCCCTTTTCTCTAATTTCCTCCCCCCGATTAAAGATTCATTCCAAGCATCTGTATATCATGCAATTATCATGCCAAAAGAAAGCGCTGTCATCATGCGGTTTAGCTACCATTTCTAAGCTACACAGATAGAATATCCACTTACACAGATAAAAAATAGTACGAGCACTTGGCCCGTACTATCTACTTTCATCTTATTCGTCAGCTTTCACAATCTTAAACCAATGATTCCTACCTAGAAAAAGTCCTACAATTGCCGCAATAAGCCCCACAATAGAAATCATAAAGATATTTAGCGCCGATCCAATACATATACAAAAAATCATAATAAAAAATAATACCAACATATTTGAATTAATCTTTATGAAAAATTCACCGCTATCTTCTATATTTCTTTCCTGGCTCTGGAAACCAAATTGAGCAGCTTTTACTTTCACTTTATCCGCTGTAATTGTATGTGACTCCCCATTACCGAGTGATATACTTTCTCCCGCGTTTACTATAAGTTTTACTGGGGCTGCCCCTCCCATATATCCCGTTTTGCGTGTTATTTTGATAGTCATAGTTGTCTTCCTCCCTAATTTCTGTATATTCAGCTATCATACTAGATTATACTTGAAAAAACGGCTTTAAACAAAGGGTTTTCTAGGCATTTTAAAAAATGAATTTTATTTTGTGAATAAATTATCAATATGGTCATTGTTTTGCTATTTTTTCCTCAAAAACAAAAATAGTATGCGCACTCGGCCCGTACTATCATCCATTATCTCTTTATTTTCACAAACTCAAACCAATGTTTTCGCGAATAAATACATGATGCCACAAAAAGGCACAAACCAACAACCGCAGAAACCAAGCTAGTGCCCACCAGCCCGTAAAAAAGAAACGGAAACATCGCGTAATTTAATATTAGTGCCTTACGATTAATTCGCACGACCACATCACTGCTATTTTCCAAAATCGCTTCTTCGCTTCCATAAAACCAGTTTGTTACCCGAACCTTCGTTTTCTCCACCTTGGGCATAAAAAAGTGCGATTGGTAGTTATCTAATTTCACAATCTCTTCATTATCAATTCTAATATTCACCGGAGTAATGCTGCCGCCAATACCTGTTTTACGAGTTATTTTGATTGTCACAGTTGCTTCTCCTCCTTGGCTTTATGTCACGTTAATTATACCAAGAAGTAAAAAAAGAACAAGGAAATATCAACTATTTCCTTGCCCTTTTTTAAGCAAAACTCGTAACATCAGTAATCGGCAATCGATAAGACTGATAACCGGAATTTTTTGCTTTTCCGATAGAAACGATCATCACTGGCACATAACGTTCTGGATCCATATTAAAAGCTTCTGCAACTTCTGTGCGTTCAAAACCGCCGATTGGATTTGTATCATAACCGTGCGCACGAGCAACGAGCATTAACTGCATTGCTACAAGTCCGCCGTCAATAAGTACTACGCGTTCTGCTTCTGAGCGGGGAATCGCTTCAAAATACTGGCTTAATTTCGCCATTTGTTGTTCTTTCACTTCTGCTGGCATCAAGCCTCGTTCCACTGATTCTCCGTAGATTTTTTCGCCGTTTTCGAAGTTTTGTAAATCACCGAAAACTAAAATCATCGCGGAAGAAGATTCGTTTTGACGGGTATTAAAGCGAACTAACGAATTTAATTTTTCTTTACCCGCATCACTTTCTACAACTACAAAGCGCCATGGCTGCATGTTTACAGACGAAGGAGCAGTTACCGCGTCCTCTAAAATAGCTTTCATTTCCTCTTGGCTAATTTTCACCGTTTCATCGTATTCCCGAATCGAGCGGCGGTTTTTCATTAAGTCTTCAAAATCATTATTTAAATAAGTCATATTTTTCTCCTCCTTATCTCGCAAGTGGCGTTAACACTGAAATTTCAAGTTCTTTAGCAACAAAATTGGCTGCGGCTTTCTGAAATTTTTTGAAATGCTCGCTGTCATTATGTTGTTGAATGGCATCCATATCCGCCCATTTTTCTAACATATAAAAAACTGTTTCGTTTTCCGTCGATTGCACTAATTCATAACCGTGATTTCCTGCTTCTTCTTGTGACGCGGCGATAACTTCCTTAGTAGCCTGCAAAAAAGCTTCGGTTTGCTCTTTTTTTATCGTCATTCGCGCTTCAATATGCAACATTTCTCAACAACTTCTTTCAGATTTTATAGTTCGATTAATTTCGAACTATCATAATATAACATAGCAGCAAGTTCCGCGCAATTAAAATGTAAGTTATGATATGATATTTATATGAAAAAGTTAAATGAACTCTCAAAATCAGATTTATTATTAATTTTCCAAGCATTAAGCGATCCAATCCGTCTTGATATTTTCCTATGTTTACTGAAAAACAAAGAGAAGCGATTCTCTGGCACAACTTACAATATCTCCAAATCCACCATGTCACACCACATTAAACTGCTTAAAGAAGCACAACTGATTAATTTAAGAAAGGAAGGGACAACGCATATTTATTCGGTGAACGAAGAATTAGTGGACGCAATTGGCTACTTCTTTGATACGTGCAAAAACAAACAGCAATAACTTCATTTCAAAAACTATTAACCTTATTAACATTTTGATATAATTTAAATATCAACTTACTTAAGGATGTGGTTTTTTTAGTGAAAAGAATATTAATTAGGTCAGGCATGCGACCCACGAATGTATACATGCCGGAAGACCTCTATTTAAAAGATCGGACAGGTTTTAACAACGGCAACCTTGCTTATCAATACAGTATTTATCGAGCTTTATGGAATGACGATGTAGAAATACACGCAGATGGGCTGTCATCTAACCCTAACCTCGCAGAAAAAATCAATGAAAATTACGACCTCTATGTTATGCCTTTAGCAGACGCGTTTCGAGATGACTTCAGGCCCATACTCCGCAATTACACCCAACTTATACGCAAATTAAAAATCCCCGTCGTCGTCACGGGCGTAGGCTTACGAGCGAATTACGAACCACAACTAGATGAGGGTTTTGCTTTTGATGAAGATGTTACTAACTTTGTAAAAGCAGTCTTAGAAAAATCAGCTCAAATTGGAGTCCGCGGACAAATTACTGCTGATTACCTAAAAAAGCTAGGCTTTAATGATGACCTCGACTTTCGAGTAATTGGTTGTCCTTCCCTTTATACATTCGGACGAGAAATAAAAATAAGAGACTTACACTTAACACATCAATCCTCCATCGCGATTAACGCATCTCCAACCTCTTCAGAAACTGCTATCCAATTCTTAAACAATCTGATTACTACATACAAAGACTATCACTTTATCCCCCAACACCTAGACGAATTCCATTTAATGTACGCTGGTGGCCCAGATATTACTAGCGATATCAAAGGTTATCCCACAAATATCGAACATAAATATTATCAAGAAGGCCGCGTGAAATACTTTACTAGCATGCCTAGTTGGTATGATTTCGTGAAAAATATTGATTTTAGTATTGGTTCTCGCTTGCATGGCAACGTTATTCCTACAATCGTCGGAACACCTAATATCTCATTTGTACAAGATGCCCGAATGCGCGAACTAGCTTCCTATCACGCCCTTCCTCACGTCACAATTGACGAACTAAAGAAAATCAGCAACATGCAAGAATTACTCGGTAAAGTCGATCTAAAATCTGCTGAAAAAGTGCAAGCGCAGAATTTCGATAATTACATTGATTTCTTAGATACAAATGGGCTAAATCACATCTATAAACACGACAAAAACAGAAAATCTGCCCCAATGGACGAACTTATTCAATCCATTAATTTCCCCACTAGCCCAGAAGTCATTTCCACATTAAATCCAACAGAGATGCTAAATCGAGTAAAATTTTCTGCCAATCTATTAAAAGAAAGGCATGATTTTAGCACCAAATACCGAGTCAACCTCGTTAATAACCAACTTACCCAACTGAAAAAAACTACCGCGGACCAAAACAAAAAACACCAAGAAAAAAATAAACACTTAGAAAACGAACTTAAACAAGCCGAACAAAAATTACAACTTACAACAAATAAAAATAATGAACTAACGAACAAAATCAAACATTATCAAGGGACTTTAAATCGAAAATCCGTAAAAATGACCTTAAAGGTTGTTAACTCACTAGCAGACGTTAAAAAGAAAGTTTCCAAAAGCTGATAAACAAAAAAGCAGCCTTTAAATTGGCTGCTTTTTACTTATTTTCGTAAAATTTTCTCCATCTTTTTCCCTTTTGCGAGTTCATCAACTAATTTATCCAAATAGCGAATTTGTTGCATCAGTTTATCTTCAATTTCTTCCACCCGGTAGCCGCAAATAACTCCGGTAATCAAAGAAGCATTGGGGTTCATTTTTGGAGCTTGGTTGAAAAAGGTTTCGAAATCAATTTCTTGATCGATAGCTTGTTGTAAGGATGCTTGGTCGTAGCCTGTTAGCCAGAAAATAATTTCGTCCACTTCTTCTTTTGTGCGGTCTTTTTTCTCCACTTTTTGTATGTAAAGAGGGTATACACTAGCGAATGACATTGTGTAGATTCTTGGTTTTTTCATGTGGGTGTTCCTCCTTTGATTGTGTTTTAATGACACTTTCTATTGTATCAAAATACGCTATTTGTTCAATTATTATGTACGAAAAAAAGCATCAACAGACAATAAGTCCATTGAAGCTTTTCGGTATAAATCGGCTTATTTATTTTTGTTTTTCTTCTTGCTAAATATCGACCGAAACGAGCGCTTCATAACGTCAAAGAAACTGAGCGAGCTCACCATATTGGCTGGGTCGACATAAACTCGTATTTTACGTAAAACTTCTTTAGGCTTTTTAGAAGCAAATGTGTATGTGCCGTTGCGCTTTGTTTTAATGGCGTAGCGAGGAATCCACTTGCCTTTTAGCATAACGGATACGATAACTTGATCTACTTCTTCCCAAGGAATTTGGACGAATTTCCGCACATCACGTGAGTTGAAAAATTCAAAACCTTTGTCGCCAATCATAATTTTCCCGTAATCTGTAAGTCCAGTATACGCGGTGGCATCTATTGTTAAGTCTACCTTTGTATTAATCGATTGAACCAACTGTATTCGCTCCATTTCTTTTCGCTTGTTTTGTTTATTATACCGTATTCGTTTATCTGTGTCATATATCTAAACGAAAAGAGGCTCGGTGAATATTGCACCAGCCTCTTTTCGATCAGCTTATTTTTACAGAAGCCCGATTAAGTGACCAACTATACCAACTACGAATAGACCTAGAATGATGATAATTGGGCTGATTTTTTTCTTAAGTAACCACATACATAAGAATGTAAGAGCTACTGCTGCAAGTCCTGGGATTAAGTTATCCAAGTTATTTTGCAAGGTTGTTACTTTAATTTCAGAAAGAGCTAAACCTGCTTGTTGTTGTTCTAACGCAGTTTTGATACCTTGAGCGCCTTGTGGAAGATGACTCCAATCAATATACGCACCTTCATCAAGTTTAACTTTCGAGATAATTGGCGCAAACTGGATATTTACCCATCTCTGCACCAAGGCGGCGAGGACGAACATCCCGAGTATCGAAGCACCTTTTGTAATGTCTTGTAGTAATCCACCAGAAAGGTCATCAGTAATTTTCGAACCAGCTTTGTAGCCGAATTCTTGTGTATACCACATGAAGCCCCAACGGATTACGTTCCAAGCAACGAAGAATAAAATTGGTCCAAGAATGTTTCCACTCAAGGCAAGAGAAGCACCTAATGCTCCTAACATTGGACGAATTGTAAACCAGAATACTGGGTCACCAACACCAGCTAGAGGTCCCATCATACCAACTTTAACCCCTTGAATTGCTACATCATCGACTTCTGCACCATTTGCACGTTCTTCTTCCAGTGCAAGTGTTACCCCAAGAATTGGAGATGCAATATATGGATGTGTATTAAAGAATTCTAAGTGACGTTTTAGAGCTTGCGAACGATCTTCTTTAGTTTTATATAATTTTTTAATAGCGGGAATCATAGAGAATGCCCAGCCACCATTTTGCATACGTTCGTAGTTCCATGAACCTTGAATGAACGTAGAGCGCCATGCTACGCGTAGACGGTCTCTCTTTGATAATTCGATTTTTTCTGCCATTCTATTCTCCTCCTTTTTTTATTAATAGTCGTTTAATATATCGCCCAGTGGATCGCGAGAGTTTCCGCCTCCACCGCCGTTTGAGTTACCGCCACCCATTTTAGATAGGTTAAGGTAAATAAGAGCAAGTGCAACACCTAGAGCACCGATTGCGATAAGTGTAAGTTGAGAAATTGCAGCTACTACGAAACCGATAACGAAGAACGGCCATACTTCTTTAGTAGCCATCATGTTGATAACTAGTGCATAACCAACGGCAACTACCATTCCTCCACCGATAGCCATACCATCTGTTAACCAAGCTGGCATTGCTTCTAAGAAAGATTGAACGCTGTCTGCTGGAATGAATAAAAGTGCTGCTGCTGGAATTGCGATACGGATACCTTGCATACAAATTGCTGAAATATGTAACCACTCTACGCTGCGTATATTCCCTTTTTCAGCGGCTCTGTCCATCAAGTGAACAATTGGAACTGCCAATGTACGAACGATCATTGTTAAGAAAAGACCTGCTACTGCTAGTGGAATTGCAATCGCGATTGCGGATGGAATACCCGCTACCCCTTGTCCACCTAATACTAATATAATTGCTGAAGCTACTGAGGCAAGCGCGGCATCTGGTGCTACGGCTGCTCCGATGTTTGCCCATCCAAGTGCGATCATTTGTAGAGTTCCGCCAAGGATGATACATGCTGTTAAGTTACCTGTTACGAGACCAATTAATGTACATGCGATTAGTGGCTGATGGAACTGAAATTCATCCAGAATTCCTTCAATACCTGCTAAAAATGCAATAAGTACTACTAAAATTATTGATATGACAGACATAATAAACCTCCTATTTTAATTTTTTATTGTGTCTTTAGTTCATTTTTTGCTTTTTTAATGATGTCTTCCATGTTTGCGCTTGAGTCATTAGGGACTTTACGTACATCGAATTTAACGCCTTTTTCTTTTAATTTCTCAAAAGTGGCAACATCATCTTTACCCATGGAAAGTACTTTGCTAACAACAACTTTACCTACAGAGTGAGCCATGGAACCAACGTTTACTTGTTCGATTTCTACGCCACCTTCAATTGCGCGTAAAACATCTTGAGGATTTTCGAATAATAAAAGTGCTTTTGTATTGCCGAAACGTGGATCTTTTGAAATCTCAATCATTTTTTGGACTGGGATAACGTTAGCTTTTACTCCTGGTGGTGCTGCTTGCTCGATTAATTTTTTACGAAGATCGTCTTTTGCAACTGCATCTGAAACGACGATAATTCTTGTTGGGTGTGTTGCTTTTGTCCATGCAGTGGCTACTTGACCATGCAAGAGACGTGAATCAACACGTGCTAGAACGAATTCAATTTTTCCATCACCAACTGCAGCGATTTCTGCTTGTGGCTGTTCAGTAGCTGTAACTTGCGGTTGTAGTTCTTCTGGTTTCACACGGATACCTTCTTGAGCTGGCGCAAGGATATTTGCTGCGATTTCATGTGCGCTTTCCATTGTAAAACGTGATGAGAAAGCTTCAATCAACATTGGCAAGTTAAGTCCTGCTACGATTGCCCACTTATCTTTATTGAGTTCATAAAGACCGTTTGCTTGATTGAATGGTGTGCCTCCCCAAAGATCCACTAAGAATAAAACTTCATCTTGGCTATCAAAGGATGCAATTGCAGCTTCCATTTTAGCTTTGATGTCTTCTGGACCTTCGCTTGGCATCAAAGTGATTGCTTTAACGTTTTCTTGCTCGCCGAAAATCATTGTTCCGGACTGCAAAATACCTTCAGCAAATTCACCGTGAGTTGCGAGGATAATTCCTACCATCTTTTTCCCTCCTAATATAATTCATTTATTTTGCTACCCGCTCTATTTATTGCAAGTTCCGTGCCAACTTTATAGTATTGCGACTAGAATACTGTTGTATCAGTACTTTTCCGAATTAAAATTTTACGGTATTAATTAGTGTATCGTTCGTCGATACAGAAAAACATGTATTATAATTTAGTGTATTCATGAAATTGATAATGTATATCAAAAAATCGCTATTAATTCATCATAATCCCTATAAAAAGTAAAAAAACTACCCAAAAATTATATTTGAGTAGTTTTTTTATGCTATTTACAAGACACATAATACTTCTAAATCCTGCATTAAAATCCAAGGTGTCTTTTTAACATTAATTATTCCTTTTTCAACCAAGCCATTTATGATTAATGAGGTCGTTGAAACGGAGCATTTGGCTAACTTTGCTAGGACGTAAATTTTTAGCCATCGTGGAAATACGGGCTTGCTTACTGGATTTAATTCGTACCATTTGATAATTCTCAGTAAAACTTTTTCCACTCGTTCTTCGGGTTCTGCTGACATTATTTCTCTTTGCCATTCTAAGCTTTTCTCAAAATCTTCCGCTATCTGCAAGAAGAAATTCGATAATAAATTGTGCTCGTCTAGCTTCTCGAATAGTTCATCTGTTGGAATAATGCTATAGGTTGTACTTTCTAACGCGGATAGCAGTAATACTCTTTCCGTTGTGTAAATAATACGTTCACCCGCAAATATTCGTTCAATTGTGGGTTTCTTTCCCGCGCTCTTTTGTATCATTAAACCTTTTTCCATGATGATTATTTGTCCATGTTGCAATTTAAGTTCCTTACCTACCTCCAATTCTTGGTGAGTAAGAGAAAAATTCTTTCTAATCCATGAATAAATCAGCAAATCTTGACTGATTAGTTTATGAAATTCTAAAAAAGTCATTTTCTATTTCCTTTCCTCCCATGTCTTTTAAAAAAATTGGGCTACCGGCCGAACTATCTCTGTCTGTTCACGGAAAAAAATTTGTTTCATTCAGCGGGAAAAGGTAGGCCAGCCTCCAATTTAAGACTCCCTACCTCCCCGTTTTGTTTATTTATGACTTCTTCTCTGTCTATTGATCCATAGGAATAACGCTAATCCTACTAAGCAAACTCCTAGCAAGACAATCCATAAGTTCATTTGATCGCCAGTTCTTGGAATCGCTTCACGGAATGTTGCTGTGCGCTGTTTTACTTCCGTCAAATCGTTGCCGCCTTTGCTAATCGCTTCTTTCTCAGCTACTTGAATGTTAGCAACCACGGATAATTCTTTCTTGCCTGCGTCTGCTGTACCTTCATTAGGGTCAATTGTGTAAGTGACTTTGTAGGTGCCAGCTTTTTTAGTATTAACTTTCCCTGTGACTTTTACATTAGAAAGTGGGATTTCGCTACCATTTCTCGACATTGCGCTAACGAAATTGTCTTTCGGATCCCATTTTCCATTTAGTTGTAGCTGACTATCATGGACGATAATTTTCGCGTGATTTTGTAGTACTGTCACATGAGATACACTTGTCACACCATCATAACTATAGGTAATTTCGTATGTGCCTGGCGTTTGTGTATCAACTTGACCTGTGACTGTTACGTTAGCCAATTTCACGTTGTCGCCTTGTTTGTTCGTAGCCGTGTCAAAGTTATCTTTCGCTTGCCAATCATCCCCAGCATAAATTGTGCTGTCGTGGCTTTCCACTTTCGTCTGTCTTGGTTTTACAGTGATTTGCACGACTTTTGAAACTCCCGCGTAACGATATGTCACGGAATAAGTGCCCGGAGTTGCTAAGTCAACATCAGCAGCATCTTCCACTGTAATGTCTTTATAAGCAACCGCGTTTCCAGCTTTATCAATCGCTCGGTCAAAATTGTCTTTTGCTGTCCAAGTATCTCCAGTATAAACCACAGAATCATGCGCATAAATAGCTGTTTGCGGATTTTTCACGGAGACTTGAATCGTTTTAGAAAAACCATCGTATTTGTAAGTGATTGGATACGTGCCGGCTTGCGTATTATCGACACTTCCTTCTACTGTAATATCTGCAAAAGTGACCGCATTCCCGTCTTTATCGCGTGCGCTATCAAAGTTATCTTTTGCATCCCACGGCTCATCAATATAAATTGTGGAGTTATGCGCATTTACAGCTGTTTGAATATTTTTCACTGTTAATGTCACTGTTTTAGTAGCTCCATCAAAACTATATTTGATTTGATATGTGCCAGCTTTATTTGTATTTACCGCCGGCGTCTCTGTAACGCTCACTTCGGAAAAGGCTACTGGATCACCGTCTTTATCTACGGCATTATCAAAGTTATCCTCAGCTGTCCAACTATCGCCTACATAAATAGTGGCATTGTGTGCATTAATTCCTTTTTTGTTTTCTTTTACTGTTACAGTGATTGTTTTTGCTTCACCTGCATACGTATAGGTGATTGGATACGTGCCGGCTTGCGTTGTGTTGACTGTATTTGTCACAGTAATTTTATCAAAAGTGATTGGATTACCATCTTTATCTGCGGCACTATCAAAGTTATCTTTCGCACTCCAAGTATCTCCAGTATAAATGGTAGAATCATGCGCATTAACTTCGGTTGCATTGTCTTTTACCGTAACATTAATAGTAGTTACCATATCGTTGTATTTATAAGATACTGGATACGTGCCAGCTGTTGTCGTATCAACCGAACCAGTGACTACGATATCCGCAAAAGCAACGGCTTCTCCTTCTTTGTTAAGCGCGCTATCGAAGTTATCAGCCGCTCTCCAACTATCGCCTACATAAATTATAGAATCATGCGCGTTCACTATTGTTAAATCTTTTTCAACTTTTACTTGAATGACTACTTCCACTTCTTTGCCATCTTGTTCCAATGTGTAGGTAAGCGGATATGTGCCACCTTGATTTGGACCGTTTTGAATAGCTTTTAGTTGTGTTTCGTCAACTTTTACTACATTTGTCCGATCTTGTGCGTTTGAATTTACGCCATTTTTCACTTCTTCAAAAGCTGCTGTTTTTGCTTTTGTCACTGCTTGAGCTTCTGTTAGGGCTAGTGCATCTTTGTATTCAAGCGTGAAGTTAGTTGCTCCGATTCTTAGTTGGTCTTTCTGAGCAGTATTGCCGCTCGTTGCTGTTACATAAATCGGTGCAGTAGACTTCTGTTCTGTTCCAAAAATGTCTTTAACTGCAATCGTAAGGTCTGTAGCTGCCATTGTTTTTCCATTAGTAGAAACGCCTACGATTGCGCCGGAACCATCGCTTAGAGTTTTCGCTGTCGCTATTCCCGCATTAGCTGTAGTCCACTTATAGCCATCTGTTGTTGCTTGGATTTTTTGGAAAAAGTCTGGTTCGATTGTATCTTCTGCTGCTTCGCCATTTGTTTGCGCTACTTTTGGCAGAGTAATCTTTAAGCTTTTTCCTTCTTGAACTATTTTTTCATTTAAGTTTACTTTTAAATCTGTTTCAGGCACGTAAGAAATATAACCTGCGTTGATATGTTGTGCATCTGGTTGTGCTGGATCGATTTCTTTTACCCAACCAGTCTCAGCGCCTAAATTCGGCGTCGCACTATTTAACGATTTATCTTTACCAACGTTCTGCAAGGTAAATTTGTGGCCTTCTTTATCAGGGAATTTAACTGCATATTTTCCGTAACCAATACCTAGATTGTAGTCAAACTTATAATCTCCATTTGCATCGGTTGTTGTCGTTACATTTTGCCCATCTTTAGTAAATGGTTCATACGTTGAATTCGTTTCATTCCATTTATATAATTCAACTGTTTCATTCGCAAGCGGTGTATCACTTTGCGCTGATTCATATACACCATTTGCATTTTTGTCTTTAAATAATCTACCTGCTACTTCTACAATTACTAATTCTGCGCCTACTCGAGTACCTGCGATAGATCCGGAGTAAGTGTTTGTTGTAACTGCATAGTAAGGGTTGTATACGTCACGTTCACCAATTTTATTTCCAGCTGTAGCAGAATCAAAAGTTTCATCTACTTTTAGTGGAACTTTAATTGTTTGCGTTTCTCCAGATTCAATCTCTGTTTTCACTTTGATACGAACCATATTGGCTTTTCCGTAATCGGCAAGTGTATTACTGTAGATACCATCTGTCGTATAGTTATTGGAAGTCGCTTCCGTTGTATAGCTTACGTCAAACTGCGCTTTTTGCGCGTCTGTCATTGCAAGCGCGTCACTTAGCTTCATATCCCATTTAAAAGGTTCACTTTGGAATTTCGAGCCAAAGTCTTGACCAGTTTTTGGAATTGGGATGTAAATATCTAAGCTTTCAGCACTTCCGCTTGAAGTATTGGTAATCTTAACCATGTAATCCGCGTCAGTTCCTGGTGTGAAATACGAAACTGTGCTGTCATCATCTTCTACATAAGCCGCTTTAATTCCTTCTCCAGCTACATTTAGGAAAGTTTCTACTGTAACTGTATCTTGTTTAGGAACACTTAGCGTACTTGTGTTAGTGGACAACAATCGTTCTGCATCTTTACCATTTTGGTTCACATCAAGCCCATTATCTGGGAAAACATTCGCTCCTAGCGCCGAAGTAACGTTACTTCCACCCCATGCAAGCAACTCTTGAATATCTGTGTGGATACTCTTACTTAGAGTCATATCAAATGTTGTGTTATAGCTAATATTCAAATATTGTTTTTTAGCGGGATAACCGATATATTCGCCCACTGTTACATCTGTTGTTTTGATAACATATACTTTATCGCCGTTATTAGCTGATTTCGCTTCAACAGAAAAATCGACTTCTTTGCCGTCTTGATCTGTCAGTTTAATAGATCCCGGTTTAACCGTTGTTCCTTCTAATTGACGTAAATAAATTTCTGGATTGTTAAGGACGGTTCTTGTTCCATATGGGTAATCATGCATAATTAATGATGCTTTTGTGGTTACTGTGTCTCCCGCACGAGCAGTCTTAATTAGTGCGCCTTCACTGTTGTAGAATGAAGCTGTCCCATTGGCTGCCGCGCTTACACCAGTCGTAACGGTATATGTCGATGAACCAGTAACCTTGGTATTTTCTTCATCCTCAGCACCCCAAATATTAACATCAAATTGAATCGAAGTGATACCCGGCTTCACTATCCCGTATGATGCGCTGTTGGCTGCTTTGAACGGTGCGGAAGTATCAATATTTGTAAATCCGGTAGAGAAGTCCCCTACATTTGCTTTTACTTCTGTAAAGTATTCCCCTTCTTGAAGACCTACTGCCGTTGCTTCTAGCGTTAGCATTTTATTCGCATTTGTTTTAGGAAGAGTACCTTCGTAAGTTCGATATTCTGGATTTAAATTGGTTTTATATTGTACATCTGTTGCTTTATTGCCAGCTAATTTGCCATCAAAAGGTAAATTGACTGTGTATGCTTCCCAGTTTTCATCAAATTTAATTTGGTAAACTTGGTTTGTTTTCACTCCGGCAGTTTGCTTATTGTTAATCTGAATAAGACCTGCCCAAGTTTCATTATCTGGGTTAATATAGTAATTTCTTGGTAGCATAACCATTTTATTCGCAGTTCCACCAACTACTTTACATGTATCTTTCGCAGCTAGCGTTGTTGTATCGTTGGAATCGTTGGTTAATGCGTCTGTTTCAAATACTTGGTCATCATATGTTGTAATAACCGCATGCGGGACTTTAGGTGCCGTATAGGTCCCAACCGGGGTTCCAGCTGGCACTTTATATTTGACCGCAAAAATGGTTTCTACTACGCCATAGTAATTTTCTTGTTTGAAATCGATAACGACTTTATTTTCGCTTGGATAATGGGTGATGGTTCTATTGTCAGTATTTCCAAGTACACTTTTACCTTCGTTAACTACGCCAGCATACTCCATACCTTCTGGATAATAAAGGGTCGTTGTAACATTTTTGGGAACAAAGATTCTTGATCCACGGCTATCTGTTTGGTTGATACCATTTACAACTGAATATGGTTTTGTATAATTATAAGAATCTTCTGTATCTGTACTTGCCGTCACTTCTGGTAAAAAGGACGATGTATACCAGTTTCTAAACATGGTTTGAACACTCTTTTGAGAAGCGTAACCGACAACATTTTTTCCTTCGGCGTGAACGCTTTGCTCTGCTGAGGCAACCGGCGTGCTTCCCTCACCCATGTAAGCATCGACTTTAATAGGTGATTTCAAGTCTGCTGTGCCATAATACTTGGCTGCATCTACTTGAACAGAAAAGCTAAGCGTTAGTTTCTCCGTGGCAGGCTCTAGCTCATAACTAACTGTTCCATAAGTGGCCTTGTTATAACCCGCCTCTTTATCAGGAACTGTCACCGAAGTAATCGAGTCTCCAACCGGATTACCAGCGCCAAAATAACTTAAAATACTTGAATCAGAGCTACTTGTTGGTTGGTAGCTGCTTGGAACAGGTAGCGAAACAAATCGCATACCATCTGGTAACGTGAAATTTATTTTTTTACCAGCGGAACTATTATTATTAAACTCTACTGTGACAGAAACGTCTTTGATATCCCCGTTACCCCAAGCTGTCTTGTTATAATCGGGAATATTTAAGGCTACAGTCGGCGCACTGGATTTAAGCCCTGTTTTACCAGGAGTTACAGTTGCCGTCTCTTCAGATATTTCGCTTACTTTATAAGAAGCAGTATATTCTTTTTCTGCGCCAGCTTTATCTTTGTAGGAAATAATAAAGTCGACAGAGCCATTTTTGGTAGCTACATATTCAGCTTCCTCGCCATCTGTTTTTTCTCCGTCAGGCGTTTCTATAGCTAAAATTTTAACTTGCGTGTTTTTCGGTGTGGCTTTAAGTGTCAGTGTAGCTTTCTTTTTGTCGCTTGAAAGCTCATTTTGAACCGTATAAGAAACGGAATCATTACCATTTTCTTCTGCAAAAACTCGGAATGAAGAAAGATTAAGCTGACCGAGTATTAATAAAGCAGCCATGACTAACAATAAGGAACGCCTCAAGCTTGTTGTTTTTATCATATAAGTTTATCTCCTTTTGAATTTTCCAAATTGCCCGGGATGTGTTTTCCGTTAATCTAACCGCGGACGCTGAGGATTTTTTTATTAAAATTATTTCAGCAATTTCACATAGATACGTTGCCATATAAATACGGCTCCTCCTGCCACAAGCAGGCTACAAAGAACTAGGTAACTCCTTATTCCAAACTCAATCGGCCAAGGAGATCCAACTACTTGTACAAGCACAGAATGCATAGTATTCATTGCAAAATATCCAACAAAGTACAAGCCAGTAATTAAAAGTAAACCTAGTAACTGCATCATTTCTTTTTTGAACTTTTGAGCTACCCGTGTTTTCTGCCACAAGGAAAGTAGATGAAATAACCACGTGCTCCAAAACATGAATAGTATAAATTGGAAAGGTATTGCCAATATTTGTAACGCTATGATACACACTAAAAGCGTTGCGCTAATAACGACAATGAAAGCTGTAACTTCCCCGTCCAGTTGAAAACGTTGGTACCACGATTGATACCGCCGGACTCTTTCTAAAGGTATTTCATCTCGGGTTAAAAAATGGCGAATACCGGCAAGAAGCAGCAAAACTATTAGAAAAAAAGCAGCAAACAAAGAAACAATTTGTAGCAATGTATCCAAAAATCCGCTCGTCATATAATCCCCCGCCCTCCTTGTTTTCGCTTACTAAGTCTTTCAAAAATCCGTTCAGCTTGATTGGCATCTGTTGAAGCAAATTGCGCCATGATATTTGCTTCATTTTGAACTAGATGTAAATAACCGAGGGCAACAAAGATAGGCTCAGTAGCCGCACTATCTAAAATAGTAATTTCACTATAATCAAAGAAACTCAGGCAATCGATATGTTCTTCTAATACCGTTTGCTGCCCTTCTTTTGTATTGATAACAAATCCCTCTACATCACCTTCAAAAAATTGCCCCATAGGCGAGACGATTTTTAATTTCATTTGCCTCTCCTCCTATTTCAAGTCTTTGTAGGATCCTATAAACAAGAATTCTCGCTCTGAACGTTCATCATATTCGCCACTCAGAATACGCTCCACACTAACCAGTAAGTCTTCAATTTCAACAAAAATCCCTTCTGTACCAGTGAATTTTTCGGAAACATAAAATGGTTGTGATAGGAAGTTACGAATTTTCCGTGCCCGGTGAACGAGTTTTTTATCCTCGTCGCTCAACTCAGCCATACCAAGCACGTTGATGATTTCTTGCAATTCCATATAGCGTTGTAAAATAAATTTCACTTGTACAGCTAATTGGTAATGACGTTCGCCAACAAAGGTTGGATTAAGAGCCCGGGAGAATGATTGAAGTGGATTAACAGCTGGGAAAATCCCTAATGCTGCAATCGAACGTTCTAATACAATCGTTGAGTCTAGGTGACTGAACGTTGCAACCGCGGATGGGTCATCAATATCATCGGCCGGTAAGAATACACATTGGATTGACGTAATCGAGCCATTCTTAGTAGATGCGATTCTATCCTGAAAATCACCCACTTCTTTTGAAAGTGTTGACTGATATCCCCCCGTAATCGGAATTTTACCTTGCAAAGAGGATACTTCGGAACCTGCTTGGATGAAACGAAAGACATTATCGATAAATAGTAAAACATCTTTTTTCTCTTCATCACGTAAATATTCTGCGATTGTAAGGCCTGTTAACGCTACACGCATACGGACACCAGGCGACTCGTTCATTTGGCCAAGTACGACGGTTGTTTGCGGTAATACACCACTAGATTCTAATTCTTTATATAAACCAATACCTTCTCTGACACGCTCGCCAACCCCTGTAAAAACGGAATTTCCGCCCATCATACTGATATTGTTAATCAACTCTTGCATTAAAACGGATTTCCCAACTCCAGCACCACCGAAAAGCCCCGTTTTACCACCTTTTAAAATCGGACAAATCAAATCGATAACTTTGATGCCGGTATAAAGGATTTCTTTATTTGTATCTAATTCTCGAAGTAAAGGCTGTTCACGGAAAATTGGCCATTTAACTTTAGCTTCTGGTTCGGGTAGTCCATCGATCGCTTTGCCATAAACATTCAGCATCCGTCCTTGAACCGTTTCTCCAACAGGAACTTCAATTGGATGACCAAGATTAACGACTTCTGCGCCCCTTGCCAAACCACTAACTTCCCCAATCGCAATTGCTGAAACAGTATTAATACCAGTATGTTGAACGACTTCCGCTAAATAAGTTCCTTGGTGTGTCTCATATTCGAGCGCATGGCTAATTTCAGGGAGTTCGCTTTCATTAAATTCAATTTTTAAAACAAAACCACTAATGCTTATAATGGTCCCAGTGTTTTTTTTCATTTATTCTTCTTCCTTCCTGATTGTCTGTGCGCCGCTGATGATATCCAACAATTCGCCTGTTTTTTGTTGTAATGCTTTTTTTCTAGCATCAAAAACGGCTTCTTCATGCTGCTTATGAATGTTATCTTTCGCTTGTTTCATCGCAATTCGGCGCATACAATACTCACTTGCAACCGAATAGCGGAACATGCTGTAAAGCAACCCACATAGATAATTTTCTAGTAACAACTGCTCTACTTGTTCGTCATCCGTCTCAAAATCAAGTACATAATCAACTTCGATTGACTCCGCATCTGATTCTTCAGGAATATCTGGATAAATTTTTTCGCACATCGCTTCTGATTGAACGGCATTAAGATATTTTGTGAAAATAACATAAAGTGCATCCATTTCTTGTTTATTAATTTGATCAATAAAATCCGCTGTCACTTCTGTCGTTGTTTCCAAATCAATATTTTCAAGCGAAAACTGCAAGTATGTGGTGATTTTCTGACCTAGATTCGTTAAATAACGATGCCCTTGTTCCCCCACCACAATCCAGTTAATGTTCACTTGATCACCAAGCGTTTCAATCAATTTATCTATTTCAGCAAAAACTTCACTATTATAGGCTCCACAAAGCCCTCGTTCGGATGTAATCGCAAGTGCAGTCACATTTTTTTCTTCTATTGCTTGTATGTTTTTGCTGGTATACATCGTTTTTCTAACCCATCGCAAACTTTTCAAGATAGTTTCATAATAACTAACGGCCGCTTCAGCTTTTTCCCGCAGACCTGAAAGTTTTCCAAGGGTTGCTAATTCCGTTACATGGACAATTTTATAAGTTGAGTTCAGTGCTTTAATTTTTTTTCGCGCCTGGTCTATGCTACTCAACGGAAAGGCCTCCCCGCTTCCTGAATAATTTCTTCTAATAGTTTGACGTGAGATGCATCTAGTTCACTGATTTCCTCAATTTGGTTCGAAAATGATTCAAAGTCCGGATGAGCATGCGCTTTTTCTAATAACAATCCTTTGAAAGATTGAACATTCGTTGGCGCCATTTTGTTTAAGAAACCATTTTGGAATGCATATAAAATGGTAATTAATTCTGGCACAGATAGCGGGCTCAAAATATTTTGTTTAAATAGCTCGGTCAACATTTTTCCATCTGTTACCATTTTCATACTTCCGTCATCAAGTGCATTACCAAAATCCAGTAATTCTTTTAACTCTTCAAACTGAGAAAGTATCAGCGTCAAATTCTTGCTAAGTTTGCGAATAATCGGGTGTTGCGCGTCGCCACCTATTCTGGAAACCGATACGCCGACATCTACAGCTGGCTTTTGTCCACGGTTGAATAAATCGGATTTTAAGAACAACTGACCATCTGTAATCGAAATAACGTTGGTCGGAATATACGCCGTTACATCATCAGATAAAGTTTCAATCATTGGAATGGCAGTAATAGAACCGCCACCATGCTCCTGATTCATTTGTACCGCACGTTCTAAAAGGCTTGAATGGATGTAGAAACTATCTCCTGGATAAGCTTCTCTTCCCGGTGGACGGTTGAAGAGCAACGTAATCGCTCGATAAGCATCCGCATGTTTTGTTAAGTCATCAAAAATAATTAAGACGTCTTTCCCTTGGTCCCGTAGTGCCTCTGCGACCGCCATTCCCGCGTATGGGGTTAAATATTGGGCGGTAAGAGAATCACTTGCAGCTGTTGCAACCACTGTCGAATAGTCCATTGCGCCATGTTTACGCAGTGTTTCAATCACTTCAGCAATATAAGCTGCTTTTAGACCAATCGCTACATAGATACAATGTACATTTTGATTGTGTTGATTAATGATTGTATCCACTGCAATTTGGGTTTTTCCTGATTGCCGGTTGCCAAGGATTAGTTGGCGCTGACCTCGACCAATCGGTGTGATAGAGTCGATTACTGCAAGCCCAGTATTCAGCGGGCGAGTAACGCTATCAATCGTCATAATCGCCGGCGTTACACAAAATAGCGGGGAAGTAGCAGTTGGCTGTTCATCGCTAATGTCGTATAACATTTTTCCAGTTGTATCAATAATACGACCTGCCATATCTTCAAACAGATTTACTTCGATGAAATGATCCGTAACAGATACCGTCATTCCTTCTAAAATATCGTTTGTTTTATCAATTAACCCGATACCGACAAATTCTTCATTTAATTCAAGGATTACGCCGCGGTGTTTGCCGTCAATCGTAACAGCTTGGTGAAGTGCCGCATTTTCTAAGCCAGAAGAAAAAATTACACCATCAGAGATTTTCTCAACCCGGCCATGTTCTTTTAAATACTCCAAATCCACAGGGGTTTCGTATTTGTTCATATCAAAATGAATAGTTTTCAAAGTCTCACTTCCGATTCCATTTTTTCTGTTGTGCGCTTGATTAGTTCCTGATAACTCATATCAATCGACTTTGTTCCATAATTGATAATAACTCCACCAATTAATTCTTTTTGAACTTGATACTCGATTTTATAGCCTGTATGTGTCGGTTGCCATAGCTTATCAAAGTGACTTGCTGATTCTTCGTTAGCAACATTTACACGAATAAGTCCTGTATAAAAGTGGACATTATAAACTTCTATATAATTCCGGTAAAGTCCACGTGTTTGACGATAAGAAAAATGCGTCAACATATAGAATAGAAATTCGACAAATTGATGATTAAGTTCATCTAATGTGCCGTCTTCACGCATCACCTTCACTTTTTGTTCCGGCGACAAGTAGCTACTCTGATAAATTTGTTTCACAGCAAGCTTGCTCGCGCGCTCATTGAACTTTTCAAATGACTTTGTAAATGCGTGCAACTCTTCTGGCGTATGCATTTCAAATAAACGTAACAAGACTTTGTAAGGAAGAGCTAAACGGATTTTTTCGACCCGGACTAGTGCATCAAATTCACGAATTGCTTCCGTGAAAAGTTGCGCTTCCTCTTCTTCAGATGTAATAAAAACCTTTTGAATGATTTCATTAACACAGCTACTTAGCGATTTGAACGGCGCATGTGGCGTTGTTTCAACACTTGGAATTTCAATGATTTGTGCTGATTTTTCATTTTGCCAAATTTGTAATTCTTGTTCATATTTTCTATTTCGAGCAACTAACTGGTCGATTTCTTCAAGAAAAATGGTCTCTTTCTGTTCTGCTTCGATAGCTAATTGTCTATTTCTCTGTTCTTCCTGATTTGTCGCCACTTTTTGTCGTTTTAGGCGGCGTAATAAACTTTCTTTTTCAAGTGATTTATCTTGGCTAAGTTCGTAAAAAAAGCTCGTGAGGATATTTTCCAATTTTCGCAAAGTAAAATAGAGTAAATATAGAAAACCAATTGCAAAAATACCATAAAGTACTATCGTCTGAATCATATTTTCCATGCTCTCACCTATCATATAAACGGATTAACCCAAAGCAAGATGACTGCGATTGCTAGTGCAAAAAGCATTAATGCCACAATCATTAGAAGCCCTAGGAAAAGACCTCCCATAACTTCTTTTTTTGCATTTGGGTTTTTTCCGATAATTTCTGTTGCTCTACTGACCGCGATTCCTTGTCCAATTGCAGCTCCCAAAGTCGCAAGCCCAATTGCGAGTGCGGCGCCAATTACGCTACATGCAACTACTAAATCCATTATTATTTCCTACCTTCTGTATGAGATTGGGGTACTGAGAAAATGTACCCCTCTACTATTCTTGATATACGTAAAGTTGCAACGTGCCTTTCGTGTCATAAACTGCAATTCGGTAATCAAAACTTTCTTTCGCAATCCTCGAAATGGTCTCCATATGGCTTACTAATCCAGTTTCGTCGGCTAGTAGTTCTTTGCTACTAAAAGAAGTCCAGCCATCACCGGTTCCAACCGCACGTCTTTCAAAAGCTACTCGATATGTTTCGCCTGCTTCGCGCTTCATGGAAAACATCATGTCGTAAGTGGCATTTTGAGGTGCTAAAACTTCTTCAATCTTCGTTGCTAAACCTACATTCCGCGTTGCTTCTTGTTCTGCTTCCTCGGCTTGTTTTGTACTATTTTCTTCTGTTTGGAACGGTGTTAAGGAAATAGTTAGTTTCGCATCTTTGTCGTACTGAACGTCTTGTTCAATCGGATATTCGAATGTTTTGCTTTCCTTTGTATCGTTGTTTGTTGTTTTTAGGACTAACTTAGCTTCTAAATCAACTGTTTCTTCATCAGTGATTGGCACTAAGCGAATGCTCCCTTTTTCTTGGTTGACGATTTTGTAATCGACTTCGGATTTTTCTTCGTCCTTTAATTCAACAGTTGCTTGGTTTAGCGTGTAATCGGTTGAGGTCCAGTCGTACTCCACTTGCACAACTTTATTCGCTGATAAATTAGCTCGTAAACTTTTTAAAACAGTCGCCTGCATTGTGTAGTATTTTTCTGAGCTATTCAATTCGATTGTTTCGCCATTTTTCATTTCAATAATTGTTTGGAATTGATATGCGGTGCCTGGATCTAAGCCGGTTACGTTTAGAAGCTCTCCGTTACCGTTAATAAAACTGGTACCAACATTCATATAGAAAGAATCACCATTTGCTTTTTTAACTTTGATTCGAGCTCGTTTGATATCTTCTATTTGCGCGTCAAGTGCGATATTTACTTTGATTGACGTACTAGTCACGCTTTGCATTTGATAAATAGCTGATACTGATTGGGTTGTGAAAGATTCACTTTTCATTTTCACTTCTTGAATGCCTTTATCTGTGCCCAAATCATATTGATACGTGAACTCAAGATGGTATTTTCCATTAGGAGAAAGCCCAGTTAGGGTAGCTTCTGTATCTACAGCAGATGCATAGTGCGTATTAATAGCTTTACCAGTTTTTTCATCTACCACACTGATTTTCGTTACACCAACTAAGGTGTTATTGGGGTCCGAATATTTATAACTGACTTTCGCACTAGTTACGCCTGGTTCTATATAGCCAATTCTTAGTACTGGAATATTTCGTTCCAGCTTTTTATTTAGTTCTTCAATTTTTTTCAGAACTGCTTCATAATTATCAATTTTTTCTAAGTCTTTTTGCGTATTTCCGCTCGTGCCATTTCCGCTACCGTTAGTTCCCGTATCCGCTGAGCCGCTATCTGTTTTAATTTCATTTCCATATTTCTTGGTTGCATTCAGGCCACTATTCGCGGATTCATTTTTCTTATCGGTATCGCTGTTTGATTCGTTATCCTTTGCGGCTGTTTTATCGCTTGCTTCTTTCTCGTCTTTTTTCACGACGATTTTTTCATTATCTGTTCCGCCGAAGCTAGCTAGGTCGATTTTGCGTTCGCCGATGGTATATGTTTCATTACTCGCATCTAAAATGGTTTCATCATTGACTTTTAATGTCATATGGCCTAAATAGCGGCTTTTCTTTTTATTTTCATAAATAGTGACACTACCAGTTTTATCGATGAGAAGAAGCGGTTTGGAAACTTTCTTAATTTCTTTTCCACCAAGATAAAGGGTTGCCTCGGCGTTTAAGAAATATTGGCGATTCGCTAGTTTTACAACACTTTTTTCGGTGATTTCTGAGTCTTTATATTGATAGGAAGCTCCTTTTGATTCATAAACTTGTCTTCCTTTTAACTTTGTACTAACGCCATTTATATCAATGACTGGGACACTCTTGGTGAACATTAATGCATCTTTATCCAAATAGAGAATCGTACTTTGCATAATTTTATTGCGCGTATCGTCTTCATCATTTTTGGCGATTAATTGATCCTCATTCCAGCTTCGGTAAAGTGTGTGCCCTTTTTGAAATTGCAATGTTTCTTGTTCGTCATTTAATACCACACCGTTACTAGGGATGGAGACAAGATCATATCTCGCCTCCTTAAATGATCCCCATAAGATTACAGAAATAATGATTAACGGGACGGCTGCAACGATTATGCCTATTTTCCATGTAGGTTTCATTTGCTTGCCTCCAGTTCGATAATCCCAAAAGTTTTTCCTGATTCTGTTTCTTTAACAGTAACTTTTGAATCATGATAATTTGCATCGAATTCCACACCAGCATCTAGTTCTTCTTTTTCGACCGTTTTCGTTTCGGTGAAATCTTTGCCGAACCAGGACTGTACTTTTTCCCAAGCAGAAAGTTCTTTTGGTTCAATCGTTACAGTCAGTTTTGTTTTTGCATCTGCGGTGTCATTAGCCATCAATGTAAAGTTATCGTCTGTGATATTAGCTTTGAGATTATTTTCTTCGTTATTGCCTTGATAAAGCGCAATTGGCTGGTCTTTCTGGTCGAATACAGTTATTGCGTAATTGCTCGTTGGTTCGATAGACAAATTAACTGTCTCAGCAATATCTTTGGCTGCAACTTTTTCGGTATCAATCACTTCGCCATCTTCATCTTTTAGCTCAAACGTGTAAGTTTCTTTTGCTTCTGTGTTCATTTTTGTCGTGTCTAGTTCTACAGCCACATTGGTATCTGTAGTTCGCACACTTCTGAACGATCTTAGGTTCGCCGCAATATCTTCTTGCAACGTTAGAAAGTTGGATGTTTTGTCATAGGTTTTAACTTCATTCAACGGCGTGCGATAAGTGACGACCATTTTACCTAGGAAACTTTGATCCTGTTTCTTACCTGCAATACTAAAGCTTTCAGAGATTGTAGCGGGATATGAGCTTGGTAAAGTAACCGTTTTTCTTTCAACTAAGCTAGTACGCTCATTGTTACCACCGTAATCAAGCAGCTCATAAAACTCCATTTCAATTTTTTCAATAGTAGTTGATCCTGGACTCAATTCTTTTGCTTGAAGCTTGATTTTTTTCGTTGCTGCATCAAGTTGAATTGTCAGTGAGTTCGAGCTTACATACTCATCATCAGTCGTAAAGTTCAAGCTAGTACTCCACGGATGACTTCCATCACCAGCCAAAGTGTCGTAATTTGTGCTGATAGTTAATGTGTAACCTGTCGCTGGCGCTAAGTTGTCGAAGGTGTTCAACCAACTAGCTGTATTTCCACCTGTGAAGGCGCCATTCTTAACTATTTTTCCAGTTGTCGTTTCTTTTAAGACATATTGGAATTGCTTATTCGTCCCGCCTACAAAGTAACTGTCTGGGTCGTTATAAGAGAATTTCAATGTTGCTTCTCTAGTAGAAACGCTTTCTAGCTTAATTGGCGCACTAACTGTTCTTGGTGGTGAAATATAAATCGTTTTTGCATTACTTAAGAAAATTGGCGCTTTAGCTAGACTTGTTTTCATATAGGCTGCAATTACATAGGTTTTTCCGGAAGTATAGTTTTGAACGCCCTGATTATTATATAAATCAAATTCTGGCGTCTTCGATAAATCATTAAACGTTGCAACCGGCGTCTTGCCACCTAATTCTTGCTCCAAAGCTACTAGATTCGTTAAATTAGAAGATACTGTCGCAGCATCATATAAACGATATTCGATATTTGTTAAAACGCTACTTTCATCAATAAAGGCATTATTTCCTTTGATTGTCCGGAATCCATAAGCTGGGCTCCATGAATAACTTGTTGTGACCATGCTCGGTAGACTCTTCTCAGTCGTAATTGTTTCGGTATAATAAACTTTATTTTTCGCGCCTTCTCCGTCTAATAAATCATATTTCCCTTCCACTTTAATAACATATGTTTTGTCAGGTGAAAGTTCCGTAAGAGAGACATCTCGAGTTGGCAAGCCATCAATTCGAACTGACTTCACAAGCGTTGTTCCGTCCTCTTTGTAGGCATTAACAAATAGCTCATTTTCATTATTTTTTTTGACAATTGTATTATCTTTATCTTCACCAATAACATCTAACTTCACTCGCTTGTCATAAATACTAAGCGCTTCAGCTGTAATGTCTGGCTCTTCTAATGCTTGTGTCGTAATAGCTTGTGAAACTTTTCCGGTTTCTTCTAACGCAGAGTAAAGATCGATTTTCGAACCGGCTGCTTCCGTAGATACAAGCCCCGATGAAAAGTCAACATAACGACCATTGAGTTCCGCTACATAGCTTCCATCTTCTTGCCTTCTAAAGCTAAATGGATCTGCAGTTTCACTATTACCAATCAGAACTCCACCGCGATATGCAATGTAAGTCCCAGTCCAAATATTTTTGAATTTAACACCAGAAATATTTCCTTCTGCGTCAGTTGGACCTTTTGTCACGCGGAAAACATCTGCTCGATTGGCGTTTTTAGTGGTTGTTAGACTGCCGTTCGACGAGGTTACAAATGCAGCGTTATTGTCGAGCGATACATAATAGTTTTCAAATAATTTTTCATAGTTTAATCTATTTTCCATATAGTTCATCTTCATATCGAGCGCTAACTGGTATGAATTGTTAAACCATACATTCCCAAATGGCAGCGCAATAGTTTGGGCGTCGAATTGTTCGTCACCTATTCTAGCTACGGAATAATCTGGGCTAGAACTATTTTCAGCTTGAATATTATAGGTTGTTTTCATTACATTACTTTTAGCCACATCATCCGGTTGAGGCGTTAGAATCAGTGATCGCCCTGTTTCATCTAAAGCAAATTGCGCACTAGCTTGCGGTGCAGTTATGTTCATCCCCACCAAATTCTTCGTCATAAAGACCGTTGATTCTGCAGGTTCACCGCTAGTAACGACATAATCACCTATCGTTTTAATCGTTGTCGCACCTTCACTCGAAAGCGGTAATGTTACTGTGTTTTTTCCATTTACGAGTGGTACAGTCCCACCTGTTGAACTAGTAATATCAAGTTTTCCAGGTATAATTGCTCCCTCAATATCTCTCACATACACATTGAGTTTTACTTCGGTTGCTGTTCTTCTTAAAAATTCATATTCAACAGTTGGCTTTTCTTTTTTAATTTGAATCGTTTCCGAACTGATTTCAATACGATGATCTTCATAATTGTCGTTCCAAATTACTTCTGCTTTAATCAGGTAATCAAAACCACGTCCTAAATCAGTATTAGTTAAATCAAAGTAAGAATACTTTTCAAATTCACCTGCTGTTGAAACTTCTTGTTCTACTAGTGGCGTGTTTAAATCATCCGCTTTATAGATTCTGTATGTGATTGAGCTAACCGCATTGTAATCATCTAGCATTGGCTTTTCTGTAGCTTCAATACCAGCTAACCCACCCACTTTCATTTTATTTGGTTGATAATCTAGTAGCACTTTATCGGTTATTGGTGTTTCTCTTTTCGTTTTGAAAACTAATTCGCCTTCCACAGGGACTTGGTTCATTCCGCTGTCAACGCCATCTTCTACTTTTAACAAGTACTCTTTATTAATCGCTAGGTCTTCAAAAAGATAATTTTTTCCACCCGTGCTCATGAGTTGTTCAAAGTCGCTGTTTAAAGGAATCGTTTTTATAAGTGTGTTATTTTTCTTATCATAGATTTTTAGATTTGCATCACTTAGTTTTGTCGCGGTTTCAGAGAATTTGATATTAATTTCTGCTTGGTTAGTCGTGACCGATTCGAGTGTAAACGTGGCATCCACTTTCGCTATTTCCGTTGTTTGGAAAACGCTAGATTGGCCAATACGCTGATCGACCATAATCCCCGTGCCGTCGTCTAAATTATAGGAAGCTGTCATTACAACAACATAATAAGTCTCACTTTCTAAACCACCATATTCAAGTAAATTGGTAATATCGGCTTTGTTTCGAAGGTCAACTGTAGCAACTGGATTGCCACTATATAAACCTTGCGCATTCGATTTATAAAGGTTTAAGGTTGGATGCGTCAAATTATCATAAAGCAATGTATTATCAGCATCAAAAACTTCATAATTGATTGTTAATTTGTCTTGTTCTGCTTCTTTCAGCGAAAATTCCACAGTTGGCTTAGTTTTCATTCCAACTACTACCGCATTAGAAACTGGTGTAGCAAATGTAAAGTCGGCTTGATTATTATTTCCAGATATGTAAGCTACAAAAACGTAACTACCATCGCTCATATCAACAGTTCGCCCAACTTTTACTGATGTTTTCTTTTGACTTGAATCGACAACAGAATAGGCATATTCCTTAGCGTTCTCACCATTTGCTTTATAGTCTTCTTCTAAATAAGCAACATAGCGAATGCTAGTAATAGAGCTATCTTTATCAATTAAATTAATTGGCGTTGCTGTGAATTCACCTTTCTCGGTACTATAAGAAAGATCTATTCCGGTCATTGTTGGTTTTGCTTTTAGTGTTGAGGCAATAAAATACCAATTTTCGTCTGTTACTTCTTTACCATCAACTACTAATTTTTCCATTTCGATGATGTATTCTTTACTGCTATTTAACGCATCAAATTCGACTTCTACTTTGCCATTTTTTGTAAGTGCCGTAGCATCCACTTTAACGGTTTTAGAAGTAGTTACGTTACTGTTATTTTCTTTGATTTTTAAAACTAATTCGTCCACTTTGCCGTATAATTCTGTGGCAGTTATCTCCACCGTCAAACTGTCTTCACTGCGTTCGACTACTTTTGGCGTTAATACGACAGGTTTTGCTTCTACCGTTTGGCGGAAGAAAATTGTTTCTTGAATTTTGTCACTTGCAGATTTGTACTTCCCTTGAACAACAACTTGGTAGGTTTCGCCATATTTTAAACTATCGAAAGCAAAATTTTGGTCGGTCTTCGCTGAATCCAATGCTACTTTTTTCACAACCTTATTTTCACTATCGTATAAAATTGCTTCTAAAGATTGTAGTCGTTTAGAAGAATCAGTTAGTTGTAATTTCGCAGAAGCTTTTTGCCCCTTCACAGCTAATTCAACATCCACAATTGGCACTTGGAATGCGGTTAAACTCTCAGCGTCATTTAGCTTTTTGATAATTTCATTTGTTTTGTTGACGTCCGTGTTATTTTGGTTGTTTTCCGTAGTTTCATTTCCGTTTGCGCCATTTTTGGTGGTTGTGCCAGTGTCTCCACCAGCAGAGTTGCCGGCTGCAGCTTCGTTGTTTGCTGCATTATCATTGTTTGCTTGATTTGTTTGTTCATTACTTTTATCTTCTTGCTTCTTCGTTTCATCCGTTGTAGTTGTTTCTTTTGTAGCTTTTAGATTTCGTTTCTCGGCCTTATCATCTATTTCAACCTTAATCGAACGAATATCAATATCTTCTTCATTGTCAGTTTGGCTGACTAGGATTTCTTTCTTTAAATCAAATTGATAACGGTTATTTTCCATTTCAATATAGGCATCATCGCCCGCAAGTTCTTCTAAAGTTTTTTCCCCCATTAATAAAACTTTCTTATTCTCATCAATGGAAACAATAACGTTTTTCGGTAATTTTTTGTTAAGTCCTTTTTTATTTTTCAAATATGAATTATCTAAAATAATGTAGCGTCCTTCAGCAAGTTTAACAACAGTGCCTTTCGGAAGCTGCGCAATCGTTTTGTCTTTTGTAGCGTTTGCTTTGTATGCCCCTTTGCTTTCAGTGACCGTTGTTTTGGAAGGCATCTCAATTAAATCAGCTGCACTTTTAATAGCTACACTTTTGCCTAAAAATTGGATTCGTCCATCTTTTAAAAATAATGTTCTCGCCAAGTTGATCGGTTTTACTTCTTTTCCGTCTGAAATGGTCTTTTCATTATTAAGCCACGCGTCATTGTACTTCGCATCAGCTGAAAACGTCACTGGTTTTCCTTTTGGACTATACGTAAATCCTTCTGCCTCAATAGCATAAGCGTCATCCCTCATTAGGAAAAATGCTGAAACGATCGCACTAATAGCAAGTACCGAAACAATAATTACAACTAAAATATTTTTCTTCAAGTCCTACTTCCACCTCGTTTGTGTGTATATTTTTTGTACTTGGAAAAGAACTTGATTCATTCAAGCCTTGTACCATCAGAAAACAAATGTGTCTTGTTTTCGTCTAAATTAATCCGCTACTTTTTGAACTTCTCTTTCAAAGTATTCAAGCCGCATTTCGCGTCCTTTAAGTTTCCAGGGAGAAGATTTAATATCGAGTTTTCCGTTATTATGCAGTTCGTTTACAGTGGAAGATATAGTGGAAATGGAGCAATTAGCTAATTTTGCTAAAATATTTATCTGGAGCCATTCTGGGAAAACTGGCAATGTAGTATTAGCCAAATTATTTTCTAATAGGAAGTTTAGCGTAGATACAACTTTATTTTTTGAATTCTCTATACCGAGCAGAGCTTGCCTTTTTAAGTCTTGTTCGTTTTTCTCCGCAATTTGTAAAAAGAAGTTAGACAATATTTGATCCTCTTCTAATTTTCCAAATACACCCTCCGCACTAATCAGGCAAACTTCCGATGTTTCCAAAGCTTTTAATACCACCGGATTTCTAGTAGGAAATACAAGATTTTTCTGGAAAAAGCAACGTACAATCCCCTTTTTCTTACCGTCACTTTCTTCAATTAACGTACCATTCTTCACCAGTAAGACATGTTCTCTATCTATCGTAATACTCTCCCAAGCCTTAATTTGTTTACAAACATAAGAAAAATTATCGAGTAAATAAGCATAAATAATAGCGTCTCTTTTGATGTAGTCGTGGTATTCAATGTACTTCATTATCATAACCATCCTCTCTAAATTTCCATCACAGACTTATTATCTTAGAAAACGAATAATTTTCGTACAGGCAATTACAACTGATTTACGATAAAAACGGTATTGTTTGACAATTTTTCGTAACATTTAGGCGATTGTTCTATTTTTCAAATTCGAAAAAACGTTGATAAATCTAACTTTCAAAAAAATGGCAGAAAAAAAGAAGCCTAAAACGATACATTTTTATCGATTCCAGCTTCATTTTTCGCATTTAATCGTAGTCCATTGGTTCTATTAAACAATGTAAACTACTGAGATAGGAAAATTTGGGTATAATGTTTAAGTTATTTAGACATTTTTGCCATAGAGAAAGACAACCCAGTACGTAGGTTGTCTTTTTTAGGCGTTTTTTCTGATATATAGCAATTTTGCTAGGTAGAAAATAATGCTTACACTGATGAAAATAAGCACAAAGCTTCCTATTAAATTGAACCATTGAATGTTTATACCTTCATTTCCGGTGAAAAACGTCTCTGTAAAATTATTTTTCTCATCTGTTGTCGTCATTACAGTTAGCCATTTTAAAGGTGCCCCGTATAAATATTCATAAAAGCTCACCTTATTTCCATCAGCTATCCCAAATGTTGGAGGGACCACAAATAGCGCGATGATTAATAAAATTGATGATACAAACGCTCGATTAACTATCCATTGAATTTTTTTCATTTTTTCTCCTGTCGATAATAAAGTAGCTTATTTCTTGTTTATTTTTTCGCATTATCAGTCAGAATCCTATTTTTTCAACTAAACCTCTCCCATTAACATAAAAAGTAGTATTTTCACTTCACAATCTGCATTTTTTCAGGAATTCCATTTTCGTTCACCATTATAAGAAAAAGCATAAACATTATGAAAATCATCAAAAGTATATTCTTGTTTGGCTGGTATATCTAATAAAACATATACATAATTTTTGTCTTCTCTCAAAATTTGTATAGGATACTCAAAAATATATTCCTGATTTTCGAAAATCAATTTATTATTTATATAATTTATCTTCGTCATAAGCTTTTTCCTCATCTTTGTGTTTGAATCTTTCTTTAGCTCCTCTGTCAAGCCTAGCTACTTCAACATAGTATATTCTAAAAAGGTCTTATACTCTCTTGTGCACAGTTCGCTTGATATATTTCTCTCATGAAAAAGCACCTTTAGCCAATTTTCACTCATCTTCATTTAAAGAATTATTCAAATTAAGTTATCGCTTTAAATAGTGCGTGCCCTGTTTCAGCATTTCTTAATAATGTCGGCTTTCTAAAGCGCAAACTTGTTTCCAACTTAAAAATAGCATTTTCTTCTTCAGGAACTATCACAAATCTGATTTCATCACTTTGAATCTCTTTTGTCGCCATCATCTCCTTTAAAGTTTTCTCTAAATTTATTTAAAAATTCTCCTATTCATTTAAGTTTTTTTACTCATAATGAGCACTCCTCAGTATACGTAACTTTTTATTAGGTCCTCTTTAATTTGTTAACTTGATCACATGATTTTTCATTTATTAACTCTCCAATAACAGCGAAATGTCAATTTAATCATTTAATTTCTCATTTATTAACTCTTCAATAGCCTTGATTTCACCTGTATTATCATTTAAAGCTAGTAGCTGCGGACCGTCTAGTTCATTGCCCTCGCTATCCTTAATAGAAAATCCAACATCCCAGTAACCTGTAGCAAAAGTAGATGGTTTTGCGCTAATAAACTCTAGTGAATAATATTCCGTTTTATTTTTTTCAGCATATTCTATTGCAATAGCCCTGATACTGTCATGTGTATGTTTCATCGTATACCTCCAAAATTATTAATATACCAATTGGCATGCATTCGTTCCGCTTCCGTAAAACTCTTCCATCTTCGAGTATTGTTTGACAGCATATCATAAACGAATTGTTCTGGTGCATTGAATTGCTTAGTATCAAAAGTTTTTCCAGCTCTAGGAAGGTTTTTATATGCATCTTTACCTATATTCTTGTACTGAATATAGTGTGATACCTCATGGAGAACTTCATACCTTGTAGGATTATCCTTTAATATTATAGTACCAGTTTCAGCATTAAAAGCTCCACCTTTATTGGCCGGTAAATACTTATCTCCTATCTTTAATTCAATTCCCCTCTTTTTCAAATAATTTTCTAACAGTACTAAATCTTTACTACTATATAAAGTACCATCTAATCGTCCAGTATTTGTCACATAATCTAACGGGGATGATTTACTTTTGATAACTGTTGTATTACGTATTGCAGCCGTACTCAACCCAAGCCCCAACACAACATCCGCTAATCCACTCTTATCTATATATCCTTTCCCAGCTTCAACATATGCCGAGGTAGATAAAACGCCACCTGTTAAGCCATCATACTTATTACCATTAAGATAATAAACACCATCTCGCCAAGCTTTATTGATTTTCTTATTTAAGTCTTCATTAGTAATAATCGAATAATCTTCTGGGTTAAGATATTTTCCGTTTTTTTCTAAATAAGCTTTAAGTTCGGCATTCTCCACTCCCAAGCCGTCTCGCTCTAATAACCACATGACCTGTTCTTTTCCATTACTATCTAAATATACCACTGCAAGTACTGTGTAGTCTTGTAGTTCTTCTATAATATCTTCTTTTATCCCTCGTGCTTTATTTAATGCTTGTTGCATGTGGCTCACTGTAGCGTGATTCAGTTTACTTAGATCGTAAGTGCCTGTTTGGCTATTGAACTGGATATTCGACTGGAGTTCGCGGATGGTCTGCTGAACGGCTTGAACTAAATCAATCAAATGGTCAAAAAAGTTAGCGTGGCTTCGTTCAAATGACAAATATTTCTCGAGAATGTTTTCCTGTTTATAGGCAATAGCTAATTGGGAACGGTAATTCTGCATTTGTCCTTCTGTTCCACTATTCATTCGCTGTGCTAAAGCTTCTTTTTTGCTTTCTATTCGGTCAATCATTTTACCCAGTTCATATAAACCGTCCGCATCGATTTTGGCATCTGGTGAACTATCGACTTGCGCATGGAAATCTTGGATGTACTGTTTTAATCGTTCTTCACTTTCGTCCATGGCTTCGATTATTGCGTCACAGAGAGGGAAATAGGTCGTTTGATAATAATTTTTCGATGCATCAACTGCTTTTCCTTTTAAACTATTATCTCCCACATACTTTGTCACGACCGTTTTGATAGATTGGATGGTGTTTCTTCCTGATTCATTAGCTGTATGTAATTGGTACAAAAAGACTTGTATTTCTCCGATGTCAATTCTACTCACTGTAACAACTCCTTTTGTATATCATGTAGTTAAATGAATATTGACTATATAATTGATGAATTTTCCAAAAGAAAGTGACTGATTATTTAAATAATTAACATTTTAGCTATGAAAACGACAAAACACCAACGACTTTAACAGTCACTGGCGTTTGTTTTTATGGGTTGTGAGGGTTTCGAACCCCCGACCCGCTGATTAAGAGTCAGCTGCTCTACCAACTGAGCTAACAACCCGATGTCGTATTCCGACAAGAAATATTATACCATAATTCAGCGTAAAAACACAGCAACAGCAACTCGCCGTGGCTATATTTATCTGTATCAATACACGGAATGTAGCGGTTCTCCGCCTGCCAAAACTGCTTCCACATTGGCGATAGCGATTTTGCCCATTTCTGTGCGGGTTTCCACGGTTGCGTTGCCGATGTGTGGTGTTAAAACGACATTATCTAGCTTGCCTAGCTCTGCGCCAATTTTCGGTTCGAATTCAAAGACATCTAGCGCGGCGCCAGCAATCACGCCTGTTTTTAACGCGTTAATCAGTGTCGCTTCCTCCACAACAGGGCCACGGGCAGCATTAATCAAAAATGCGCTCGACTTCATTATTTTTAAGGTTGTTTCGTTCAATAAATGTTTCAAGCTTGGATTATATGCCGCGTGGATCGTCACGACATCGCTCTGCTCCAATAGTTCTTCTTGGCTCACAAACTCAGCGTCCCACTCTTTTGCAGCTTCTTTCGGATTGTGCCCTGAATAAATAATTTTCATTCCAAAAGCAGCGGCACGTTTCGCGACCGCCTGGCCAATTCTTCCTAAACCAATGATTCCCAGCGTTTTTCCGCTTAACTCTGTGCCTAAAAAGAACGTTGGCGCCCAGCCTTTAAATTGCTCGGGGGTTTCGCGGCATAATCGGTCACCTTCTGAAATTCTCCGTGCAACGTCTAAAATCAATCCCAGCGTCAGTTCAGCCGTCGCTTCTGTTGATACATCTGGTGTATTCGTCACTGCAATACCCAACTCCTGCGCTTTTTTCACATCGATATTATCAAAACCCGCACCAATATTAGCTACGATTTTGAGATTTTTAGCTGATTCCAACACTTTTGCTGTGATTGGGGAAGAAAGTGGGCATATAATCGCGTCCACTTCAGCTGTATTTTTCAACAGCTCATCTTCTGTAATATTTTCTTCACCCGTATAGGCGTTAACATCCCATTTCCCAAGAGTTTTCATCGTTTCTGGTAGTAATTTTCCTGCTACAAACACGCTCGCTGTCATCTCACTCACTCCTCAAGTGCCATTTTTATTCTAAATTCATTGTAATCCGTTTTTTACGAAAGGTAAACGATTTTCCGCTCCACTTCTTGGCAAAATACGGTATAATAAAAGCGGAAGCGAGGTCGAAATAATGAAAAAAATTACTGCTCCGCGGATTCCTGATGAGGATTTGGCGGTTTATCCGAATGATACATATTTTATTGAAGACATTGGTGAAGTTAGTGAGCAAATTTTTAGAAAAACAACGCTAACTGGGGAAATTTTCGAGCATTTTCATTTAGAAACGATTATTTTTGATGGTTGTGTGTTTGACTCTGTTTCTCTTGTAAGTGCGAATTTGACCGATGTTGTTTTTAGAAATTGTGATTTGTCGAATTTAGATTTGATGGGCGCGATTATTCACCGGGTTCGTTTTGAAAATTGTAAATTAATTGGCGTGAATTTCAGCGATGCTACGCTTAGAAATTGTACTTTTGTTGACTGTTACGCGGATTATGTTGCCTTTCGTTACGCGAATTTGAAATGGGTGGCGTTTGAAGCTGGCGCGTATACGAATAGTGATTTTAGCGGTGCGCAACTGGTTGATACGTATTTGGAACGGCTTGATTTGAATAAGGCGCAGTTTTTGAATTGTGCTCTTAGTGGAGTTGATCTTAGTACTTGTATTTTTGAGTCGATTACTGCGATGCCGCAAGATTTAAAAGGTGTGAGCATTGATTTTTCTCAAGCGCCTGCCTTGATGCCGTTGTTTGGGATTCGGGTGAAATAATAGAAAAAAAGATGGTTCCGCGTTACTTTGGAACCATCTTTTCATGTTTAATAAGCCATTCTTTGCGTGCCAAGCCGCCACCGTAGCCGCCTAATGCTCCGTTAGTATTGATCACACGGTGACATGGGACGATAAGCGATAATTGGTTGGTGCCGTTTGCTCTTGCTACAGCTCGACTTGCGGTTGGCCGCCCTAATTTTCCCGCCAGACCTTTGTAAGAAATCGTCTCGCCTATTGGAATTCGACGCAGCTCATCCCAGACACTTTGCTGGAAATCCGAGCCAATGTAGCGAATTGGTGTTTGAAAATCAACTAACTCGCCATCAAAATATAGCGTTAGTTCTTCTTCAACTTGTTTAATTACAGCCGTTTTTTCAGGTGTGATAGCCGCGTTTAAGCGCATTCGCAATTTTTTAATTTCCGTTTCCAGTCCTTTTCGATCAACAAATTCTAAAAGAAGTAAACTATCATCGTCGGAAATCGCGAGCATCGAGCCGAGTTTGCTTTCAAGCCAAGCAGAGTGCAGAATGGTGATATCTTTTGATTTATGCGGAACATTCCCCATCGTTTTCGAAAAAGCATCCCGAAACCCGTTCCCAGACTCATAACCACTATCAATTTGCGCGTTAATAATCGAATCGCCATTCCGAATATGCTTAAAAGCAAGACCAAGCCGCCGCGACCGCGCATACTCAATAAAAGTCATCCCAAATTGCTTCTTAAACTGGCGCCGCGCCGTATTTGCACTTATTGATAATTCATCAAAATCTTTATCGGTCCACTTTTTCTCCGGATTTTCCTCAATTGCATCAACAAGCAACTTCACAGCAGGAGACATTTTAGTTGGATTAGAGAGCGGTTCACATCGCTTGCAAGGCCGGTACGATGCAAGCAACGCCTCCTTAGCTGTACTGAAAAACTCACAATTTTCTTTCAAAGGTTTTTTCGCCGGACACGTTGGGCGACAAAGTATCCCAGTCGTTTTCACCCCAACAAAAAAGACCCCTTCATAATTCGAATTTTTCTCCACTAACATATCATAATATTTATCAATATCCCGCTGATTCGTTATCACAAGGCTTCCCCTCCCGCAAAAATCCGCTCTACTTCCTGCTGAATCGCTAAATTGGCCCGAAAAAAGCTAAACGGTCCATAGCTGATTCTTTTCACACCAATTTCTTGTAATTCTGCGCTCGAGAGCATCCCATCCATCATCATGACGTTAACTGGAAGTGGTGATTTTTCTACAAAAGCACGAATTAATTTTGGCGATAACAGCCCTGGAATGAAAATAGCATCCGCCCCAGCCTCTTTGTATGCTTTCGCCCTGTTAATCGCTTCTCGCGCCAAGTCTTCCGTTTCTTCGCGCCCTTGAAAAAAGACATCTGTCCGCGCATTGACAAAAATATCCGTGCTCATTTTCGCTGCCGTTTCTTTGATTGTCTTGATTTTATCACATTGCTCCTCCGTGTTGCAGAGCGTAGGATTTGTGGAGCCAATAAGCTGATCTTCCAAGTTCACACCGCAAACGCCAACCGCTAGCAAACGCTCCATATTCTGAGCCAGTTCTTCCAAATCATTGGCATAACCACTCTCAATATCCACCGTCAACGGCAGACTCACATTCAGAGCGATACGCGTGATAACAAGGAGCATCTCATCAAAAGTCAAATGCTCTCCGTCCACTACTCCGAGTGATTCTGCGATTGCATAACTGCTTGTCGCTATTACTGGTGCTCCGCCTTGTTGGATTGCTCTGGCGGAAGCGACGTCCCAGCAGTTGTAGAGGATAAGTGGGGTGGGTAGTTCGTGTAGGGATTTTAGTTTATTAAAGTTTTTTGTCATTGGTTTCAACTCCATTTGTTAGGATGGAGTTAGTATAGCAGATGGGGGGATTGGGGGGTACCAGAAAAATTAACATGGATGTTTTTAAAGCAAAGAATTTTGATTGTTCCTTTTTCATTTAATTATGTTATCTACGTCCACCTTTTTACCATCTGTCAATCCTACTCGATTAATAATAAGATTTTTGTATACCATAATCCTGTATTTACCCTTCGGAAGCCCTTTTTCTTTTTTCAGCCTCTCTGCCAATTCATCTGCTACCTTTTGTTCTGAAAGTTTATCTTTTCTGGAATAAAACTGCATCGGAATTGATAAAATATTGCCTCCCGGATCATCCTTCGCAAACAATAACTTCAATTCATTTGTAGTGATTTTTTGGTTTTCTAAATATGCTTGATAAACACTTGGAAAGCTTAATGAAGGTGCTGCAATAAAGTAGTGATTGCTTGTATATCCTACTGCTGCAGTCTTTTCAATTGCTTCATCTCTCATTCCTAATAAGTCGCTCTCTTTCGCTAACTTTTCAGCAAAAATATCTAAATTGCGAAATTCCGCTTCATATGCTTTGGCATATAAACCACCAACAATTGCTTTTTCAACCTCTCCATCATTACTCCTCGCAGACCATTCACCCTTTTTATTAATCGATTCCCCCACTATGACTGAAGTATGAAATTGAATAGGTTCCTCGCATTCTACCATAACAACCGCTGCATTTCGGGCTGGTACCACGTTATTTACTTTTACATTTGTTTTATATTTAGTCTTCACATATTCTATGGCTTTTTGTTTAATCTCTTCTTCATTCTGTTTCACTCGTTCTGCCGATTTATTCCCGTCAACAAATGAAAAACCTTGCCCTACATAATCTTGCACGGGTGTGGTTCCTTTTTGGGCTTTTTCTTCCGCTGTTTGCTCCTTCATATTGAAACATCCGGATAGTAAGAATAAGGTTGCTGATAAGCTTAGGATGATTTTTTTCATTTTGTCTCCTGTCTGCGTTCTATATTGTATATTGAATAAACCCAAACTCCTAATGTACGCTAAGTAGCCTAAGATTTTCGCACTCATCTTAGACTACTTGTTCCCGCACATAGTTAGTTTTTATTCTCTCTTTGGAATTTGTTGTATAATCTTACCAGTCCCTTGTTTCCCGTAATAACTTATGATGCTTAAAAACACAATTCTCGCAACAATACCGTCCATGTCGCTTGTGATTTTAGCATTGATTTCTCTCCCAAGAATGCTTATCAATTTTTTATCTACTTCCGTTTTTACATTTCGGATTCTCAGGTTCTCCAGTATTTCTTTCTATACAATAAAAAACAATATTACCTCACACTTTAAATTGTACAATTCGTCACAAGACCCTCTTTAAAATAATGACAAAACTACCTTTCCAAACATTTTTCACTCACCTTTTGAAATCCGCTTAAAGTATTCCACTGTATTTTGTTGAGTTTCTACTTCTGTTGGCGCTTTCCATCTAATTTCATCTCTTCTTTTTTCATTACTTAAACTAATCAAAAATAAAATTCCCGCTAAAACACTCATCATCGAAATAAAAAATGGAATTTGAATTACATACAACTGATTTGAAGCCGTCCCTGGTAAAATTAACAATATCCCACCAATTATAAACCAACAAACTGCTATTATTTTTTTCCTACTCACCAATCCTATTATCCCTGTAACAACTAATATAATTCCTAAAAACACAATCCACGCCACAACGCTATCCATATCTCTTGTTATCCCGTCATTCATAGACTTACCAAATACAATAGTCAGCAATATGCCTTCCACGATGGTTATTATTCCTCCTAAAACCCGCACGCTTATTCCTCCCCATCTTCTGCTAATAAATTAGTATAAGTTAGTTCTGACTTAACTTCATATTCCGTACTTTTCAGAGTCATTTCAGCTAATTTACTTTCATCATAGCTCCTATCTTATTCTATAAATAATCATTCTTTCATTTTCGAACTTGTTATTTCCCACTCAAAATCATAGTCTTGAACAGTCATTTCAGGTGTGATATTCTCTGTATCTGGTATTGTTATCTTAAATGGGATTGCATGATTGGGCTTTAAAAAACCAAATTGTTCTTCTGATAAAGTTATCTTATCTCCATCATATATCTTCACATTCGTAGCTTTATTTGTAATTGTAAACTTCATTTCAATATCTGAACCTTCCTGATCAGAACGATTTACAAGCGCTGCCATAAAAGCATATTTTGTTGGTGCATCACTCTCCACAAGCTCAACAAACTCAACAATACTGAGCCCCACTTCTCCTTGCTTTGTTGTATTTTGTTTGTTTATAAAGTTCTGAACATCTTCGAGTGCATCTTTATCACTTTTCAATACTTCTCCCTCACTATTTTGTAAAACGGGCGGAATACTCAGCTCTATATCGTTTTGATTTGTTTTTGGAATTTCTGGTTCCTTATCAGAAGTTTGCTCTGGTCCTCCACATCCCGTTAAAACCAAAGTGGCGGCAACCATTGTTATGCCTATTAATTTTAACCAATCTCTACTTTTCATATTGTAACCTTCTTTCTTTTTAAACACCTATACCTCACTTGTACTAGCTATTGTTTTTTTAAGAGGTAAATCCACCTTCTCAATTACCTACCTTTTTAAAATATCGTCTATTAACCGCATTGATTTTGAGAATCGCCGCCACTACCGCTAATAAAAAGAGTACAGTTCCCGCCGGTATCAGGAAGAAACGCCATGTATAAAGAAACTGCGCATATCCTGTTAAATCTGAAAACCATTGATTGATATAGGAATACACAAATATAGTCGCTCCAACAACTATTAAAACTAATGTGCTAATCACCAAATACATCAGACCTTTTTGCTCTTTATGCACTGCCAACTTAGGATTATTAATTTTCAAAGTAGCTTTCACTTGAAAGACAACCGTTATTACCATGATAAACAAATAAATGGTGCCGATTCCTAAAAATCCTGTATACACAATTGCTACGTTCAGAAATAAGTTGAGTAATAATATGATCCAATATTTCTCTTGTAAAAAAATCATTTCAATCCCCATTCATTTAAGTATTTTTCATTTAGAAAAGCTGACATTGTATTTGGTTTTACTTTGTCTTTAACAATACTCCGAATGCTTACTCTTAATATAATCGCAAGAGGAATAGGTAAGATACATACATATAAAATTGACGTAAGCGTATATAACTTTACTAATTTCTCGTCATAAACATTCTCTACTAACTGCTGGATTTCTTTTCGACCTTTATATAACCATATGACATTGATTATCCAGCCAATAAAACAACACATTAACAAAACACCAGATGTCGCTATACCCGATAGCATAGAGTACTCTTGGAAAACCGCTGCTGGTTTAGGAAAAGACACTAAAATTAGTACACTTGGCACTGTTATCAACATGGATATAAAGGGGGATGCTTCCAATAATAATCTTGATGTAATATGTTGTTCGAGTTGTTCTTTCACAGTTTTATGCATGTTTTTATCTCCTAGCTGATTTTATCTTACTTTGTTATCTCAGTTACATCTACACTTTCTCCGTCAGGCAAACCGACTCGATTTACAATGTGATTCTTGTATACTCTGATATCATAATTTCCTTTTGGTAATCCTTGTTCCTTCCGAAGCTCTTCAGTTAAGTCATCAGCTAATTTTTGTTCAGGTAATTTGTCTTCTTTTGAAAAAAAGGCCATTGGGATGTTCATATTCTTACTAGTCGGATCATCTTTAATAAAAAGAGCGCGCAAATCATCTGTTGAAATTTCAGGATTAGCTAAATAAGCGTTGTATACGCTCAAATAATCAGAGAATCCCAGTGTGACGAAATAATATTTCCCTTGATAGCCATTAGGTGATGTTTTTTCCCGTGCTTCTTGTGTATAGCCCTCTAAATCATATTTTTTTGCTAGTTTTTCTGCAAAATTATTTAACTGTTGAAATTCTGCCTCATGTACTTTCGCGTAAAGTCCACCTACAATGGCTTGTTCCACTTCCCCCTCGCTACTCGTTCCACTTCCTATTTCATCTTTATTATTAAGGAGAAACTTTACAACAACCGAGGTAGTAAACTGAATTGGCGCTTCACTTTCAACAATAACAACTTCTCCATTTCGCGCTGGCACTACATTATTTACTTTCACGTCTGTCTTGTATTTTGTTTTCATATAATTTATTGCTTCTTTTTTTATCTCTTCCTCATGCTTTTTCACTCGTTCTGCTGATTTATTCCCGTCCACAAATGAATAGCCTTGCCCTACATAATCTTGTACTGGTGTGGTTCCTTTTTGGGCTTTTTCTTCCGCTGTTTATTCCTTCGTATTGAAACATCCGGATAGTAAAAATACTGCTGCGAATAAACTTAGGATGATTTTTTTCATTTGTTCCCCTGTCTATGTTCTGTAATGTAGTATTAATGAATAATCCTAAACCCCTTACGTACGCTAAGTAGCCTAAGATTCTCTCCCTCATCTTAGACTACTTGTTCCCGCACATAATTAGTTTTTATTCTCTCTTTGAAATTTGTCGAAAAAATCTATTGTATTTTGTTTTTTCGATTGACTTTCGATTTCGTCTCTTTTTCTCTCTATATATACTAATGAAAAATGATTTTCCACCAATCACCAACCGTAGTTTTGCTATTATACTTGTTCTAATCGCCAGTCCCATTATCTCTTTAACTCTTGATATGAAATGCTTAAAAACACAATTCTCGCAACTATGCCGTCCATGTCACTTGTGAATTTAGCATTAAAATCTTTAAAAATTTAACTCCTCAACTACTAAACATTAATACTTCCACGCTTTATTTGCTCTAATAAAATTTTCATGTTTTTACTAGTTTTTACAGCTAACTTATCTAACGCGGAAATAGCCGCCGACTCGTTTCCACTTAATTGATACTTAATATCTCCAAAAACCATTTCCGCACTATGGAAGATATTTGCTGCTGCTTTATTTAATAAAATGACATCATGGAATTTAGTACCATCAAATAATGCGGTGTCAATATAAGGGCGATACGCAGCTAACACATTTGGTAAATTAGATTGCAAATCTTTTACTGCGCTTCCTACACCTTTTACCGTCAATAGGATTTCTTGCAGTTTTCTGATACACTCGCTTATTTGCTCTCTTACTTGATTGTCTATGTCTGTAAAGGGGATTTTTACTCTCGAAAAGCCGTATTGAAGGGTTCTCAAATGCTGTATAGCTGATCTAATTGCCTGTTTTAATTGATTGACAATACTATAAACCCCACTTAATGCTGGTATTAATAAACTCGTTGTTTTATAGGTGAATGCTTTATAATTTTTATCTAATAATTGTTGCTTTTTCCCCATCCCATTCTTTAAAGCTTTTGATTTTTTTAAGACATAGGATTGTGTCGCTGGTGGAGCTCCAACACTTTGCACTTTTTGGGTCGCGCTTAAAAGTTTATCTGCTTTTTCGAGTTCATTTGATACATAAGTGACTTGGGAGCTAAACGTTAATACTTGTTTAACGACAATATCTTTATTATCATCCAATATTTTATAATGTTCTTTAAGTTCTGCCACCATTGCATCACTCAAGTACTGGTTATCAATTCCTTTAAACAGTTCCGGTACAGCCTGCATTTTGACTTTTGATACTTGATCCATTGCATCTTCTGTCTTTAAAGCAAGATCTACAATAAGCATAGGAATATCAGTTAAAAATCCGCCAACACTTAAGAAAGAACCTGAAACCACATCTAACAAATCCCCTAAAAAAGGTAAAGTTCTTACTCTCTGCATCACATCTAACGCTCCAAAACATACCGGATTTGCTCTTTCCAAGTCATCTCGAAAAGATGAATAATTAGATAATGAAGTAATGATTTCTCCAAACTCGCTTTCCGCCAACAAGTTGTCAAATGATTTTTGCAAAGAAACTGTTCTATCATCCAAATGACTTCCCTCGTTATTCACTAAGTCTACAGCTGTATCTAAATAAAACTGCCCCATGTTTACTTGCTCTGTCATTCGCGTCCGTAAACTATTGGCTAAAATTCGAATATTGTCCGGATTCATATCGATTTTCTGCCCTTTTCCTCCTGTCAAAACCTTTCCACTCCAAATACCTACGGGAAGATAAGCATCTGCATCAATTGGAATTTTTTTACCATTAACAGTGACACCTTCATCATCATAACCTGTATGATTAGAAAGTATTGTCTGCAGCCATGGTACATTATTTTGAACAATGTGTGATTCTCCAGGAAGACGGTCTCCGTATCCCACCCCTCGTTCTCCTAAGGTTAGTGGATCATATTCACTTAAATAGTTAGTAATTCTTGGATTGTTTTTGTCATAAGTTCCTTTGGGTAGGATAGCCGGATTGTAAGTGACGCTTCTTATGCCATCATTTTTAGATGCTACATAATTAGATAAACCTCCACCTAAAGAGTTTCCTGCGACATTTTTAATATCATATTTTTGACTTTCTTTTTTGTATGCTGCGTCTGCTTCCCTTAATTGAGTATTGGGAATAGATCCAGGAAGTGTACCATCCGTTAAGAAATCTTGGGTGCCTTGGGTGCCTTCGAAAATCATGCTGATTTCGCCTGTAGTTTTATTCTCGACAATCATATAGTCAAGACCAGAAGATTTATTGTACTCGCCTTCTTTTACTTCATACAAAGTTCCATTTACATATAAACTATTACCTCTTAGTGGATGTCTATAAACCCATTTCCCACTTAGTTCAATTAAATCTGTATCTGGTGTCCCCGTCTTTGTTGTCATTTATATACACCCCTTAATTATTTAATGAAAATTTCTGTACTAGTATTTTCACCATCTGGTAATCCTACTCGGTTCACGATAGAATTTTTATAAATAGTAATTAGATAAGTAGCTTTAGGCAAATTTGATTCTTGCAATAATTTTTCAGCAATATTATCCACAAATTCTTGTGTGGGCAATTTATCTTCTTTCATGAAAAATCTCAGCGCAATAGTCATTTTTTCACCCGTTGGATCATCTTTTCTAAATAAAGCTTGTAACTCATTGGCTGATATTTCTTGCTTATTTAAATAAGCATTGTACACACTTAAATATTCTTTGAAGCCAAGTGAAACAAAATAATACTTCCCTTGATAACCATTAGGTGATGTTTTATCTAATGCTTCTTGTTTATATCCTACCAAGTCATTTTTCATTGCTACTTTTTCTGTCAATTCATCTAAATGCCGAAATTCCTTTTCAAATGCTTTTGCATAGAGCCCACCTACTATAGCTTGCTCCACTTCACCTTCTTCTTCGTGAGCGCTTCCTACCTCATCTTTATTAAGAATTAGGCCCACAACAACAGATGTGGTAAATTGAATTGGTTCTTCACACTCCACAATAACAACCGCAGCCTTTCGAGCTGGTACCACATTATTTACTTTCACATTTGTTTTATATTTTGTTTTCATATAGTCTATCGCAACTTGTTTAATCTCTTCCTCGTGCTTTTTCACTTTTTCTGCCGATTTATTTCCATCTACAAATGAATATCCTTGGTCTACATAATCCTGCACGGGCGTAGTGCCTTCTTGCGCTTTCTCTTGCTCTGTTTTCTCATTCATATTGAAACAACCTCCTAATAATAATAAACTTGCTAACAAACCGATGATTTTTTTCTTCATTTGTTCTCCTATCTGCTTCTGTATTTTATCCCTTTGGAATCTTAAGCTTTTCTGCGTTTCCTTCTAACAGTAGATACAGTTCTTGAGGAGCTAATGGTTTTTCTTGTACAATTCTGATTGTTGGGCTGTAGATTGCTTGGTCTGCAAATCGAGCACCTAGTAAAACTTGTTTGGAATTGCGAATAGTATCTCCAATTGGACTGTACTCTTTCGCCATGCTTCCTAAGTCATTCCCTATAATGAATTGTACTCCCATTTTACCATCTGATTTTAACATCTCTAGTAATTGTTTTTGCGCGTTTGATGATAGTTGGTTGTATAGCTGAACAGTTGAGTAGGTAACGACTACTATAGGTGGCACATTTTTGAAGTATTCTTCTTTTGTTATGGTATTATTCGATTGTAATTCTTCTAAATATGCTTGTTCTGCTGTTTTAAATGCTCCATAAAGAATGTCAATTTTACCCTCTATTCGCTCACTGTTTGTAATGTAAGTGAGTGGTAATTCTTTTAACTTCATTAATTCCATAGAAGGCGTATCAAAAATAACTAACTCTCTTAATTCTTTTTTAACAAGTAAGTGACTACTGTTTGTGATAATCTGTTGTACCAATTCTACAGTTGGCATGATGATAGCTAGATTATGCTGTTCTAATGATACTCCCACAGGACTGGCATACTCGTACTCTAAACCGATTGGTAGTATCGATTTCATTTCAAGCATTTTCTTTGTTTCCATGTGGTCGGTAAAGTGAGTAAAACCTAATGTTTCTGGAACCATTGGTATACAGTGTGGCTTTTTGCCTGTCCAAATTTCAGTCATTTTCTCTGCTTCATCTTGATTATTCTTGATTATTTCGATTGCTTCGGCTCCATTATTTGGAAGCGCCATTTGGAACAATGTAGGTTCTTCTATCTTAATTAGCCCTCGCCCCGGTAATTCTTCAATAGTGTAGTCGCTTCTACCTACAATACTGCTCACTTCATTTTTCTCGTTCAAGTGTAAAGCTATTTGCGTTTTAATGTTAGATAATAGCTGTAGACGCATAGCATTTTGGTTATTAGCTGTAATCATTAAATGGATTCCTAAGCTAGCCCCTTCTCTTGCTATTTGGACAATTGTTGGTTCGAGATTTGCTACAAATTCATCCACTTCTCTAATCGCATCATAGTTATCAATTGCTAGTAGAATAATTGGTTTCTTATCACCACTAATTTCTTCATACATTTTCAAACTAGCTACACTAAATTTACTTAATAGCTGTTTTCTCTCTTTAATTTCTCGGCTAAGGAGTCTTACTAATTTTAACGTTTTCTCTGTTTCATCAATTGAAAATGTATCTGCAACATGCGGTAAACCTTTAAGCGAAAGCAAACCATTTGTGCCAAAATCTAATAGATATGCATGGAAAAACTCTGGTGTGTTTTTTCTAGCTAAATCAAAAATCGCAGTTTGCATGAATGTTGATTTCCCGAAACCAGGGCTAGAAAATACTGCCATATGTCCATTTTTCTCTAGATTCCAATGTAAAACGTTTTGTGCTTGTAACTGAGGTTGATCAAGCACTCCTAACGTTAATTCTAAATCTTTTTCTTCTTTCTGCCAGTTTGCTTCAAAATCAACTGTACTAATGCTTTCTAGCGAGATACGTTCCTCAAGCGGCGGCAACCAAGGTCTCGGCAACGCCTCAATCCCAGAAGCTTCCGTATACGCATGAATATGATCAATAACCGCATCCAACTCACTCGGCAATTTCGTCAAATCATCCTTCTTATCTAATCCACTCAAATCCTCCGTCAGAATATCATACTGACCCAAATCATTAATCGCATAAATCGTCGTATCAATATAGTCCGTGCTTTCCTTATCCGGCACGTAATCCGCACCACTCCACGCGCTCTGGAACAATTCGTAAATCTCGTTATTACCAACTTGCAAGTACGAACGACCTGGTAGTGTGATTTCTGCTGCGTCTGGTGTTTTCAAAATTTCGTTTGAATCGCTGGCGTTTTGTACTTTTAGGGCTAGTTTGAATTTGGAGTTGGACCAGATTTGGTCATCCACGACGCCGCTTGGTTTTTGGGTTGCTAGGATTAAATGGATTCCGAGTGAACGACCGATACGTGCTGTCGAAACGAGTTCTTTCATGAATTCTGGTTGTTCTGATTTCAACTCGGCGAACTCATCTGAAATAAGGAATAAATGCGGCATTGGTTCGGTCGCTTTTCCTTGTTTGTATAGTTTTTGGTATTGGTTGATATGGTTAACATCATGCTCGCCAAATAACCGTTGCCTTTTCTGCAATTCGGCTTTGATGGAAGCTAGTGCACGCATCGATTGCGCGCCGTCCAAGTTTGTAATTGTTCCCAGTAAATGTGGCATATTTTTAAATAAGTTCGCCATTCCGCCGCCTTTATAATCAATCAGCAAGAATGCGACTTCATATGGGTGGAAATTGACGCCAAGTGAAATGATATAAGACTGAATGATTTCTGATTTACCAGAACCAGTTGTTCCGGCTACCAAACCATGCGGGCCGTGTGCTTTTTCATGTAAATTCAGTTGAACGATATCGTCTTTTCCGCGCAAGCCAAGTGGTACAGCAAGACTCTTATAGGTTTCATTTTTTGCCCAGCGTCCGGCAATATTTAGCTCTTCCACGCGCTCCACACCGTACATTTCAAGGAAAGTAACGGATTCTGGGATCGAGTTTTTTAAGTTTTGTAGATGGTTTAGCGGCGCAAGAGCCCGGCTGATTACTTCTTTGTCAAAATCTGCTGGCAAATGGTCTGGGACGAACGCGCGGTTTACAAGGTCGCCTTGTTCCAAAATAATGTTCCCGCTCTTCGCATCACGAATATCCACGACCGTTTTCACGTGTTCTGGCAAGCTCTCCATTACGTCCTGTACGAACACTAAAGAAACACCTAGTTCGCTTGGATCTTCATTGAAGAATTCCATAACCGTGTGATCGAGTACTAATTTTTCGTCGGTAATTAAAACCACATAATGTGGCGTAAAGTATAATTTTTCTTGTTTGCTCGCTTGTTCAGTGAGCGCTTGTTTCCGTTCTTTTAAAATTTGATAAAGCGAGTTCAACACTTGGTCACGCGAACGTTCATGGTAAACAAAACCGCGCACATTCACATCACGCATATTCGCATGTGGCAACCAGCGCATCCAGTCCCAATCCGCTTTTTCTTCTTCTGGGAAAATGGTAATAAATTGCAAATCGTAATAACTATGGAAAAGGGAAGTTTGCATTACTAACATTTGAAGTTGCTCTAATACAAGACGGCGTGGCCCAATGTAACCAACTGGTCCGTGCATTAAATCTGTCGCTACTGGAACTTCATTGATAGATAAATATTGCCCTTTAATCTTCACAGCTTCTTCGACAAGTTCATCTTTTTCTTGGCTAAACTCTTCTTGTTGGAATTCTACAGAAAAGCTACTTGCTTCGTCGCCGCGACCAACTCGGAAAGTCAGGAAATCGTGGTGGAACATTGTTTTTTCATAAATACGTGAATCTACTCGTAGCGCCATTTTCTCAAGCTCCACTGCATCTGGATAGTGATAAGTTAAGGCGTGGCGTTGTTTTTCGCTTGTTTCGTGTAGTTCTTTTGTTTTGCGTTTTAAATATAAATCATAGCTTTCCACTCGTTGTTTAGAGTCGATTTTGTATTTTTTGCGTGATTTCACGTAGTTAATAATCGCCATCGTGATTGTCACAGCGGACATTGCGATAGTCATGATAATATAAAGCCCACGCGGTTGGAAAATGGAAATCATTACCGTAATCGCAACCATAATTAGTGGTGGTAAAATAATTTTAATTAAGCCATCTGTTGGTTTTGAGGGCTTGCTTGACGGTTTCGCCATGCTAATTTTTTCTTCTGGCGCACGGTAAATAATCCGCGGTGAACGGTGGTAATCTGGATAGTCTTCGCCAAACGAATTATCCGCAGCAAATAAAGGCGCTAATTTGCTCGTCACGCGATTTTTCACAGCTTGCACGCTAATATCTTCTTTTCCGATTGTAATCGTCACACCGTCCGTATAAAGCTGGTCACCCGGCTCTAACGTGCAATCTTCCGTCACTAAAGAAAAGTTATGATAAATTTCGCCATTTAATACTTGTAGTTTAAACAGATCTTCCTTCGCACCACGTAAAAGTAAGAAGTCCGATTTTGTATCATCTATCGTGACATCATTTTCAGTTCCGGCACCAAATGCCACAGAAATATTCGTTACGACATCATATACTTGCGTGTGCAAATCTTGGCACAGGTAAAATGCTAAATTGTCTATGTTCACAGCTTGGTTTGTTTGAAGCGCAGTTGCTCCAGCATTCCAAGATCCTTCACTGCACTTAACTTCAATCGTTTCTGCCAGTTCCGGATAAGTGATTTCGTGTTCGATTGTATTACCAATTGTCACGACTCTTTCAGGGGACAAATGGTGTTTATGACATTGCTGCCCGTTACTAACAATTAATAAAGCCTCTCTATTCATGGTTCATTCTCCCTTATTTTGTTTCTGTATTTGTTGTTTCGTCTTCAGTTGTTGTTTTTTCGTTCACTTTTTCATCGTATTCTTTCAAGCTCTCTTCTAACGCTTTTAGTTTTTCTACTTTTTCATCGCCGCTTAGTTTTGTATCACTTTGTACTTGTTCAATTTGTTTGGTTAAACTGTACATCGCAAGTGTTGGATCATCTAAAAGTTTGGCAATATCAAGTGATTCTTTAAATTCACCACGACCATTATAAATCCAGTAAAGCAGGTTTTTCGCATCGGATTTCAAGCTGATTGTGTTCATAATGTTTTCTTTCTTTTTATCGCTCATTTTTTCGCCGTTAACGTAAGCATATGCTAGTTCGTATTGTACGGATTGCGGCATTTTTTCTGGGTCAACGTTTTCTAGACCTGTGATTACTTTATCGTAGTCGGTTTTTAAGAAATTCTCGTTTGCTGTCAGTAAATCGTTTTGCAGTGGTACTTTAACGAAAGCAAAATAAGTTACTGGAATTGCTAGTAAAATCGCAACGATAATAAAACCGACTGCCAACCCGCGGAAAGTGCCGTATTTTTTCTTCGGTACACTTGCCATATTTTTTTGAACCGTCGCATGTTCTTTCACGTAAGCTTCTTCTAAAATATCGGCAATATCTTGAATCGTTTTTGCATCCAAAATGTTCTTCTCAAATTGCGTCCCTCTCGCACCTGTAAGCGAGCCATTGTACAAGTTTTCAAAAGAAAATTTCTTAGAAAACATCGCAATAACGAAGCATTGGTATTGTTTGAAAAACGCTTCTTCGGTTAACTCGTATGGCGGTAAAATGTTTTTAATACCGCGATGAACGATATTTGGTACTAGGTTAATATCGAAAACCAAATTATCTGGGTGTAAAAAGAATGTATAACGTGTATTTAGCAATTCGCTTAAATCGGCAATATTGCGTAGCGCACGTAGCTTATCTTCGCGTTCCATTTTTCGAATTTGTTCAAATCCGTAAGTGCGTTCGGCAATCTCATAAGAAATTGTATAAGAATCGCTGTCACTCGAAATTTTCGCAGGTGTAAAATGTGCTGCTGGTTTTTCTAATAATTCTAGTTGTGCCAGTTCTTTAGCATGTGTTTTAGATTTCGGGAACGTAATGCTCCAAACCAAATCCTCATAAGTAAAATCGTAAGCTGTTCCGTCCATTTCTGTTGTCTTATTCATCGTTTTCATTCTCCTTTTTTTCTATAAAATTTCTAAAATGTCTCCATCGGCAATTTGAAAATTAGTTAATTTATCATCATCGCTTAGTAGAATTGCTTTATTCGTTGTTTTTATCGTACATTTGGACAAATCTTTATACTCGATCTTGAGTGTTTCTGCCAAATTGATAATTAATGCTTTGATTGGTTGATGCACCGGGATTCGCAAGTCATACTTACCTGCGCCCCAATTAGTGAAATCAACTGTCACATTCATATGTGTGTTTTTAGCCATTTAAAACTCCCCGCTTTCTATTCAAAAACATTGCGCGCAGCCACATAAATCCCGCCTGCTAAAGCAACAAGCGTCCCAGCAATTGCTCCGCCAACTGTTTTTTGTTTGGTCTTTTTATTTTCGTCTTCTACCGTCGTTTCTGCCGTATCGGTCGCAGCTACTTCCGTGTTTACAGCAGTGGTTGCGTATTTTCCGGTGAACAATTTGGCTTTCGTTTTTTTCACTGTCTCACCAGAAGTTGGTTCCTCTTCAAAAAGCGAGTCTTTAATCCGGTCGTATTCCGCTTTTTCTGCCGCTTTTTGTTTGGCGATTTTTTCATCCATTTCGGCGGTGAAAAGTGGAATTCCGTTTTTATCGAGCTCTGTTTCTTCCATCTGCTCTAGTTCTTTTGTTTTTTCTTCTTCGGTTTTTTGAAGTCTGTCTGTTTTGATGTCCATTTTTCCGCTGTTTTCGAGATAACTATCTGAATCCGCAGCGAGCGCACTTGGAGCAAAAGCAAAACACATCAGCATCAGCCATGCCGCTATTTTAAATTTCATCTGAATAGTCCTCCTCTACATCTTCATCTTTAGAGCGGTGCCAGACAAACAGATTAAGTGCCGTAAATAAGAGCGTCGTCCCAATCAAACTGTATACGACGATAATATAATCTTGCTGTGCACTTAAAATTCCATTTAGCAATTGCTCCATGTATTGCAGTGGCGAGAACTTTCTGAACGTCGCGAAAATAGATTCGTTATCGATATTAAGTCCAACCGCATCTGTTAAGAATAGGTATAAACTTAACACTAGCAACACAAGCGACATCCCAATCATATTGAGCTGACGTAATAAGTATGAAAACGCCGTAACCAACGCCATCATAATTAACACGCAGACACCAATCCATAGGAACATTCCGATTTCCCCAACTTCAAAAATAAATCCTGAAACGGCACCGATTACTAGCCCTTCAATAATCCCCACACAAATCGTTAAAAATGTAATTGGGATATTTTTAAAGACAAGCGACATTTCATCCTCAAATTCATTCAATTGTTCTCGTTTTTTCTCTTGATGTGAAATTACGTAACTCGTGAAAATGGCAAGAATTGTACAAATTAAAACCATAAAGTATGGCATTGATTTATCGCCCGCCACGATAGTTCCGGCGTTCATTTTATCGACCGGATTACTCAAGAAACTATATAGATTTTCATTTTGACGATCACCGACACGACTGTTTTTCATGACCTTCGCAAAGTTTTTCTGGAACGTTTCGTCGTCTTCCAGTTTTTGCCCTAAATCATCCGATAATGTAGAAGCTTCTTTTACTAAAGTCTCTCCACTTTGTTGGATATTTTTCGCTTCTTTATCAATGGCATCAAAAGTCTGATACACGACTTCAGCTGATTTTAAATTACCTTCTGAAGTACCGGCTAACGACTCACTTTTCGCCAAAATTCCTGCAAATTCAGAACTTAACTGTAGCGCCATCGTTGCTTCTTCGCCAGATTTATCTAAAACCACACCATTTTCTGCGATTAGACCTTTACTAGCCTCGCGCCATGCTTCCAGATTTTGCAGCGTTAAAGCTAGATTTGTATTTAAACTAATGGCTTCTTGGGTCGTTTCGTTTAGTCTGTTTGTTACATCTTCTGATCGTGAATTCGCCTCGGACATTGCATATTTATAATCAGCAATTCGTTTTTCAAAGGCCTTGATTTTTTTCGTATAATCCGCCACAAAACGGTCTGTTGTCAGATTTACAAAACTACCAATAATATCTTCTTTATTAAAAATGTAATAATACGAAGAAGATTTTGCGGAATTATCTAATGTGACTTGATAATCACTAAAGTCCGGCATTTGCTCCGAATTACTCGCATCAATTCCATAATATAAATCAAATAATGCTTGTAATTTATAATAATCTTTCACGGTATTAGTAATTGCTTTAACAGAAGAGCTCGTTTCATTAAGATACGTTGCCGAATTGACCTTCATCGGCTGTGCTTCTTTTCTAACTAGTAAGGAGGTTGCCATACCAGGATTTAGCTGCGTTGGATTAGATGGATCCGGAACAACCGGCATGTATCCATATTCTTTACTCTCAAATTGTTGCACCGAGGCACTCCAATTCGCAGCCCCAACTAAAGGAACATTTGCACCTTCTCGTAATATTGCTCTACCAGTAATTTTTATATCTATTGGGTAAGTTAGCGATGGTATATAAAACTTAATACCATTTTCGCCGTATGGTGTCTGTTGCACTAATCCTGTATAAGGACTTCCGTTAACCAGACAATCGATATTAGAAAAAGTGAAATTTTCATCCAAATTCACAACAACTTCTGTATTATAAGGGCTAACTTGTACAGTATAAGACTGGCTTTCTAATCCAACACCTTCTGATTTTAGTCGGTTAATTGTGTCACTTTTCAGCACATCTGTTGGCAATGCTTTGGCATCATTTGTAAATCTAAAATCCTCACCAAAAGCATTACGATGACTGCTATAATACTCTTTCGATAGCGTTACAACATTTTTGTACATCTCTTCATCTAGCCCGAGATACGCCAGTTGATCCGTATTATAAGTCGGCAATGCTTTAATTTCATTCACAATCATATTGTTAAAACCAGCGTTAATATCTTCGCCAGCTAAATCTTTAAAGCCAATTTCATTTATTCTATCCGAATAATCGTTCTCTTTTAAAATACGCAGCAAATCATTATAAACTGCTGTCCGGAAATCATTTTCGAGCGTTCCGATAATTTCACCATCTAGCGCTTCAATCCGCGCATTTGTTTCAGCGATATAGTTTTGCAAAGCTTGCGTCTGCGATAATAATGAATTAGCTCCTTCTAAAACTTGAAATTCTGAAGTCATTTGCGCATTGGCTTGTTCTAACGCAGCCGTTTGTGTTCTAATATCTTCTGCCGATAAAGAACCATCAAAATTCTGCAAGTTCTCCGTGAATTTTATCCCAAAAGGCGCATTTGTTTCTTGTGTTTTTGTAAACCCGTCCATATTTTTCATATGTTCAGCGTTTTCCGTTTTAGAGATTTTTAAGCTTTCTTCAAATTCCTTCATAATATCTTGAAAGCCTTGGAAACTCTCTTTAGAAGTCCCCGTATACGTTTGTACCGTTTTAAATTGTTCCGTATAGTTGGATAACGGATTATTTACGTCTTTGTTGTAAATAGCATCGTATTTTTTCTCTTCCTTAACTAACGCGCCGATGTTATCTTGCGCTTCTTGTAAGGTCGTTAAAATGCTAGCAAAATAAACGTCAATTATCCGTGAATTGAAGTCTTCTAGTACAGATGCTGCTGTTTTTTCTGCTTCTGCTTTTAAATCGCTATTCCCGACATCATTAACTTTGTAGCTAATGGTTACTTTTTCTGGTGCAGCCGATGTCATTGACAATGCTTTTTGAGAAAAATCGCTTGGAATAACAATCATCATGTTGTATACATCTCGTTTTAAGCCACTTTCTGCAACACCGCGGCTAACAACGTACCATTCATGTCCTTCATCTTTTTCAATACTTTTAACAAATTGGTTCCCGAATTCCACTCGTTTTCCTTGGAAAGTATCTCCTTGGTCCTCGTTAACGAGTGCGATAGTCATTTTGTGTACTTTTTCAGTATTATTTTTAGTTTCTTTATTTGAGCCTTGATTCAAAGCCAAATAAGTAATTCCTGCCGACAGAAAAATCGCCAAGACTAAAAAGAGTAAAATACTCCATTTTACCTTCTTCATCCATGTCCCACTCCCGCTGTGTCTTTTTTATATAAATACCTTTTTAGGCATAAGCTTTCTATTTTAGAAAAAGCCATGCAAAAAACTGCATGGCTTTTCGTAAAGCATCCAACTATATTTGTATGTATGCCTCACTGTTTTGTTGATTTTTAGAATCCAAAGTTTTGAGAAAGTTGTTGATCGTGCTCTTCAACAGCGTTCGCAGTTTTCTCAAGCTGATCATTGATTTGATCCATCAAGTTAGCGAATTCAGTCACTTTTGGTTTTAATTGTTCAAATTGCTCATCAAAACGTACAAAAGCTTGACCTTCCCACTCGCTACGAAGTTGATCTTGTAATTGGCTCAAACGACTTAGAATATCCTCAATATCTCTACCACTTTGACCGTAAGTTTTAGCGCGATCACGTAGCTCATTAGGACTCATACGAATTTGACCTGACATTCACTTCATCTCCTCTTATTATCTATTGTGAATAAGATATCACTCTCAAATTATATCATGAATTCACAAGCTAAATTGTGACAGAAATACGAATAAAATAGCCCCAAAACATTGATATTAGGTCTTTTTAAGGAATCATTTTCCGTATAAAAGATGCGTATTTCACAAACAAATATTATTTTTGTTAAATTTTTCAAGTTTTCGAACAATGAATTGTATACCATATCGAAATCAAAACAAGCTCTTATACAGAAAAAATCTTCAATCAAAAAGCCTCTCCAAGGAAAACCTTAGAGAGGCTTGATAAATTTTTTATTAAGCTAAACGCCAAACGCTTTTAATTACGTGTGTTTGAGCGCGGTCTGGACCTACAGAGAACATAGAAACTTGCACGCCTGTAAGTTGCGCAATACGTTCCATATAGTGGCGGCAATTAACCGGCAGATCATCTAGTGATGTAACGCCTGTAATATCTTCCGTCCAACCTGGAAGTTCTTCATAAACTGGTTCGCAACGAGCTAAATCTTTCAAGCTTGCTGGGAATTCTGTAATTGTTTTTCCGTCTAATTTGTAAGCTACACAGATTTTAAGTGTTTCAATTCCTGTCAAAACATCAAGTAGAGTTAACGATAAATCAGTTAATCCACTAACACGACGAGCATGACGAACAACAACACTGTCAAACCAACCTACACGACGCGGACGACCAGTAGTCGTACCATATTCATGACCAACTTCACGAATATTGTCGCCGATAGCATCAAACAATTCTGTCGGGAAAGGACCGTCACCAACACGTGTAGTATAAGCTTTCGCCACACCAACCACATGATTGATTTTCGATGGACCAACACCGCTACCGATAGTTACTCCACCAGCAATCGGATTACTTGAAGTTACAAACGGATATGTTCCTTGATCAATATCAAGCATAACCCCTTGCGCTCCTTCAAATAACACACGTTTGCCATCATCAAGTGCATCATTTAAAACAACCGATGTATCGCAAACATATTCTTTAAATTGTTGACCATATTCATAGTACTCATCTAAAATATCTTCTAATTTAAAGCCTTCTAGTTCGTAAAAACGTTCTAATAAACGGTTTTTCTCGCCAAGATTATGCTCTAATTTTTCTTTAAATGTTTCTTTATCTAGTAAATCGATAATACGGATACCAACACGCGCCGCTTTATCCATGTATGCTGGGCCGATACCTTTTTTCGTTGTACCGATTTTATTTGCGCCTTTACGTTCTTCGTCAGCTTCATCAATACGAATGTGATACGGTAAAATAATGTGCGCGCGGTTAGAAATACGCAAATTAGAAGTATCCACGCCTTTGTCATGAAGATAACTTAATTCCTCCACTAAAGCCTTTGGATCAACAACCATACCGTTACCAATAACACTAATTTTTTCTTTGTAAAAGATACCTGATGGAATTAAGTGCAATTTGTACGTTACGCCATCAAACTTAATTGTATGACCTGCATTGTTCCCACCTTGATATCTAGCAATCGCTTCTGCATTTTCGGAAAGAAAATCTGTAATCTTCCCTTTTCCTTCATCGCCCCACTGTGTTCCTACTACAACAACTGAAGACATTTAAACACCTCATTTAATTGGTCTTTGATAGCTATGAGTTTTTCATAGCCTCTTCATTTTCCACTATATATTGTACCGTTTGCCACCAAAATAGTCAATGGATTTACGAACATTGATTTGTAAGGTAATTTTATCGTTCGCTTTTTTAATCATTTTAGCAGAAATCCAAAGTATATTTTTAGTAATATGATACCTTTTTGCATAAAATAAAAACCTTGCGAACTCCAAATCTAATTAGAATTTCACAAGGTTTCCTCATTAAGCCATTGCGTCGTCGTACCGCACTTCTAAATTCACAAACTTATTATATTCTTTTACAAAGGCTAGTTTTACGTCACCAACTGGACCATTACGTTGTTTCGCAATAATAATCTCAATCGTGCCATCATTTTCGCCTTCCCGGTCATAATAATCTTCCCGGTATAAAAAGGCTACGATATCAGCATCTTGCTCAATCGAACCTGATTCACGAATATCTGACATCATTGGGCGCTTATCTTGACGTTGCTCTACACTACGAGATAACTGTGAAAGTGCAATTACTGGCACTTCAAGTTCCCGCGCCAAAGCTTTCAATGAACGAGAAATTTCAGAAACCTCTTGTTGTCTATTTTCGCCACCACGACCGCTCCCCGCAATAAGTTGCAAGTAATCGATCACGATCATGCCAAGACCAGTTTCTTGTTTTAAACGACGACATTTGGAACGAATCTCATTCACACGAACACCCGGCGTATCATCAATATAAATCCCAGAATTAGAAAGTGTACCCATAGCAATTGTCAGCTTTTGCCAATCATCACTCGTTAAAGCACCCGTCCGTAAATTCTGCGCATTAATATTACCTTCCGCACAAAGCATACGCATAACAAGTTGTTCCGCACCCATTTCCAAACTAAAAATGGCCACATTCTCGTCCGTTTTCGTCGCAACATTTTGCGCAATATTCAAGGCGAATGCTGTTTTACCAACGGAAGGACGCGCGGCAACAATAATTAAATCATTCCGCTGAAATCCAGCTGTCATTTTGTCCAGCTCATTGAATCCAGTTGGAATCCCAGTAATATCACCTTTGCGATTATGCAAAATTTCAATATCGTCATATGTTTTAACAAGGACGTCTTTAATATTCTTGAACGCGCCGACATTTTTACGTTGCGAAACTTCCAAGATACTCTTTTCCGCCTCGTCCATAAGCATGTCGAGCTCGTCCTCGCGCGAATAACCATCTGTCGCAATTTGGGTAGCCGTTCTAATTAAACGTCTCAGAAGCGCCTTGTCCTCGATAATATGCGCATAGTATTCTAAGTTCGCAGCAGTTGGCACAGCTCCGGATAATTCCGTCAAATATGGCAAACCACCCGCATCTTCCAAATTACCTTTGGCCGCAAGCGATTCATACACTGTTAATACATCGACAGCCTTCCCGTGGTCATTCAAATCAAGCATTGTTTCAAAAATGATTTGGTGACCAGTGCGATAAAAATCATCCGGCATTAAAATTTCAGAAGCAGTAATCAGCGCATTCGGCTCAAGAAATATCGCGCCCAGTACAGCTTGTTCGGCTTCAATATTTTGTGGTGGTGTTCTGTCCTGGAAATTATTATCCACTGTCTTACGCTCCCTTAAGAAAAATTATTCTTCACTAACATGTACATCAAGTGTTGCCGTTACTTCATGGTGCAACTTCACAGGCACCTTCGTATGGCCTAAAGCTCGAATTGCATCCGGTAAATCCATTTTACGTTTATCTATTTTAATACCATGTGTTTTTTCAAGCGTTTGAGCGATTTGTTTGGATGTAATAGAACCAAACAATCTGCCGCCTTCACCAGACTTCGCTTTTAATTCCACTGTTAATTTTTCCATTTTTTCTTTCAAAGCTTTTGCCTCAGCTAGTTCTTCAGCAGCAACTTTATCTTCTTTTTTCTTTTGAGCTGAAAGTGTGCTTAAAGCCGCATTGTTAGCCTCTACCGCGTAACCATTTTTAATTAAAAAATTGTTTGCGTAACCATCAGCAACATTTTTAGTTTCACCTTTTTTACCTTTACCTTTTACGTCTTTCAAGAAAATAACTTTCATAATTATGTTTCTCCCTTCCAATACGCATCAATGGCGCTAATTAATTGTTTTTCTGCTTCTGCAATTGTAACATCTTTAAGCTGTGTGGCTGCATTCGATAAATGTCCGCCACCGCCTAGTTTTTCCATAATGACTTGCACATTGATTTGACCAAGCGACCTCGCGCTAATCCCGATTAATTTATCTGGACGTAGCGTAATGACAAAAGATGCCTGCACGCCTTCCATTGAAAGCATCGTATCGGCCGCCTGCGCTGCTATAACTGTGCCAAATTCCTCGTCTTCACGCCCAGTCGCAATCGCCATGCCGTCATGATAAATTTCAAGCGACTCCACTAAACGGCTCCGCTGAGTAAAAGTAGTAATATCTTCTTTCAAAAATTGCTGAACCAAAATCGTGTCCGCACCAAGCGACCGTAAATAACTTGCCGCATCAAACGTTCGCGACCCAGTCCGTAGCGTAAAGTTCTTCGTATCAACCACAATCCCGGAAAGAAGTGCCGTCGCTTCAATTTTCCCAACTTGCTCTAAATCCGGTTGGTACTCAAATAGCTCCGTAATCAGTTCGGCAGTAGATGACGCATATGGCTCGATATAAACAAGCACCGGACTTCCAACAAATTCCTCTGAACGACGGTGATGATCGACAACAACCACATTCGTAGCTGAGTCCAGCAATTCCTTATTAATAACCATCGAAGGTTTGTGCGTATCAACAACAACGAGCAAACTCTTCTCGGTAATGTTTTCTAGCGCAACTTGCGGTGTAACAATATTTTTAATTACATTCGGATATTCTTCAATTTCGTTCATTAGTCGCTTCACATCTGGACTCATTTTGCCAGGTTCAACGACCACATAAGCATTCCGATCATTCATCTCCGCAATCCGCATCACACCAAGACTCGAACCAATTACGTCCATATCCGGATAGCGGTGCCCCATAACAAAAACTTGATCACTTTGCGTAATTAGCTCTTGCAAGGCTTGCGAGATCACACGTGCGCGAACACGGGTCCGTTTTTCCATCGGGTTGGTTTTCCCGCCATAAAAACGCACTTTTCCTTCTGGTTGCTTAATTACGACCTGATCGCCGCCGCGCCCTAAAGCAAGGTCCAAACTAGACTGCGCCAAATCCGCCAGCTGAATCAAATCATCTTCCTTATAACCAATCCCAATACTAAGCGTCAAAGGAATATTCTGCTTCGACGTCCGTTCGCGAATCCGGTCCAAAATTTGAAACTTCTCCTCTTCCAGTCGCTTCAACATTTCCTCTGTCAAAAAGGCCATAAAGCGATCTGTCGAAATCCGTTTCAAATAAATACGATGCTCCCTGGCCCAGTTAGTCAACATCGACGTCACCAAGTTGTTCAAAGCACTACGACGTCTATCATCCATACCTTGCGCCCATTCATCATAATTATCTAAGAAAATAACCGCAAAAACAGATTTATTCGCTTGGTATTTCTTATTTAAATCATAATATTCCGTCCGGTCATATAAATATAAAATCCGCTCTTTACGCTTTACTATCGTATCAAAACGGTGATCACGCCAAGCAATCGACATAATCCCCTTTTCATCATTCCCAGTAATCACGTCCAGAAATTCCGGTCCCACTTCTTCCAAGGACTCCCCAATTAACTCTCTCTTATCAAAGTATTTCGACATAAACGGGTTAACCCATTCAATTTTGTAATGTTCATCATACAGCAATATTCCCATCGGCATTTCCACAAGCGCTTCTTCCTCACTGCGCTTAATCCGATATGTTAAATTAGAAACATATAGTTGAACGTCCTCATTCAGGCGATATTCAAAGTAAAACATCGCAACCGTAAGAATAATCCCACCAACAACAACTATTACCGATAGCCACCACGAAAAAAAGAACGTGATTACGCCCAGAATAATTGTCGCTGCAATCAGACCGTATAATGGATATTTAAGCATTCGTTTTTGAAAATAGCCTGACATTTCATCCAGCTCCCCATTTTTTTACATACCTTTTGTCTGAAATTGAGTATCTATATCATAACATAAACTGAACTAACAATTCACCACTATTATTTTACCTATATTTCACCATTTCATCAAATACAAACCAAACCTCGTACAAAAAAAGCGACCATTAAGGCCACTTTTATAAACTCAAGCTTTTAATTAACTTCGATGATGCGTAACAATTCTCTCCGTTAGACATCTTTACCACGCCTTTTGTCGTATCTAGCTCATGAATGTTTTTCTTATTCACAATATACGAACGATGGCACCGATAAAAGGATTCGTCCAACATTTTCTCAATATTTTTCAACTTACCATAAAACTCCACCTGACGATTTTTGCCATGTAAAATTACTTTATGAATCGTCGGCGCTGTTTCGAAAAATAAGATATCGTCTAAAAGTTCATGAATAATCTTCTTATCCGAAACTTTAAACGTAAAATACTTCTGCATATCTTGATCGTTAGAAATCCGTTCTTCCGCTTGCTTCATACAAGACAGCACTCGGTCATGCAACATATCAATATCATCTTTAATGATGTAATCAAGCGCTTCCACCTTGTACGTGAAAGTCATATAGCTCAATTCCGCATGTGTCGTAATGAAAATAATGAAGCCCCGCGGATCAAATTTCCGAATTTCTTGAGCTAATTCAAAACCATTCATGTCCGGTTGCCCTAAATCAATGTCTAAAAAGTAAAGCCCCATACCTTGATGTGAAGGCATTCGTGATACTAACTCAAACGGATCTCCTGTCGAAAGCTCTAACTTCATATCAAAATGTTCAACCATTATATAGTCTTCAATATATTTCGTTAACCTTTCTCGCTGCATTCTGTTATCTTCACAAATAAAAACCGGTAGCATAAATTCATCCCCATTCTTCTACATAATTTCTAGTTCTTGAATAACTTCTCTATTAGTCACTTTCGTATCTAAGGCAACGTGCGAATATTTCTTCATAATCTCCCGCAAACTAGCAAGACCTAAACCACGCCCTTCCCCTTTTGTCGAGAAACCTTCTTCAAATATTTTATATACAGGCGGCATATTCACTGGTAAGCTGTTCGCAAACACAATGATAATGCTATCGCCTTTCTTCACAAACGCAATCCGAATAACTGGATTTTCACAAGTTAGCGCCGCTTCAACTGCATTATCCAGCAAGATTCCAACGACTTTACATAAATCTATACTATCCATCGAAATCTTATCAATCGGTTCAACTACTTCCAAAATCGCATCAATTTTCAGTTCTTGAGCTCGTATTAACTTAACTGCCAACAAACCTTTTAGTTCAATCACGTGAATATTTTGCAGCAATGAAATCTTATAGTTGTTCGATTCAATTGTTTTATTTATAGGTACAATATTATTTTCAAAGTAATATTTCAAACCCGGCATATCATTATTATCAATATATCCCACAAGTGTAGACAAGATATTCACATAATCATGACGAAAAACGCGCATTTCTCTATGCAGGGACTCTAATGTAGTAACATAATCCTGTAACTGTTCTAGCTGTTCCTTCTGATTCTGTACTTTAAGTTCGTTGGTCGCTGTTTTAATAACAACCGTCACTATAACTATTAATAAAATGGTATAACCCGTAAAAATAAGCGTATTAATTTTCAAAACTGAACCATCGAAACCAGCAATCGAGCCTGCGTAAATGTTCATATAAAACGCTAAAACCGTAAGAGCAACGATTGAGAAAATTATATACGCATACTTTCTATGTTCAACAAATCTAGATAAATCAACTTTTTCAATGAGTTTTCTAAGAAGAAATGAAAGTACCAACAAGTTCGTCAGCATCCCCACACAATAAACTAATGTTGGTAATAATTCATTAAAAATTTCATCGTATTCAAAATGTAACCCCGGTACTAAAATAAAACCTACTATAGAATCACTAATAGTAAGCAAAATAATAACTACAAGTGTAATCGAGCCTGAAACGATTACATTTTTATTCTTCCAATATAAGGCACTTACAAAAACCAGCAACACCAAAATCATCGACCAGTACTGAACTAATGTAAATAAAGGGAAGGCTACCATAGCAATTGCTACAGTGACCACTCCCTCTTTAATTGAAAAAACTTTGTTTGTCAAAATCTGGATTGCTATAAAAATACCCGTTATCTGTATAAATGCCATCAAAATACTAAACATATTAGTCCTCCACTGTCTAAAATATCTATGTTTAAATATGTAAGTTTGCCTTCTTTTTATTTTAGCATGAATTTTGACGTTATACAGTTTTTAATTTATTTATTTTCGTTTTTTTCTTGCATTTTTACGAACGGACTTTTTGGTTCGTATACAAACATGAAGCAAGCCTTACTCATAGAAGAATCCGCAACTTTCATGGATTTTTCTTCTAGTTTTCTAGAGAGGAAATTACCAACCGATCTATTCATATTTCTCATAGTTCCGATACCTCCTTCTTAATAGTTTGTAAGTAAGTGGATTTATGCTTATCACCTGAAACAAAGAACCTAACATGATTAATGTTTTCATCTCAGCGAATGGTATTAGTAACGCAATTCCCGTTAAAATTAGCGTCCCTATCATCGCTTTTCTTTTTAGTGTTTTCCGGTGTTCTGCACCGATTAAAGGCAAATTCTCTGTATCTGCCGGAGCGAATAAAAACATGTTGAGTAGTATAAAACCAAATGTACCTAAAACAATCCAATTATTAGAGGGGATATTTTGAAAAACGAATGGCGCGAACACAAACATCATCAAGCTAATCAACGTACAATTCAATGTTTTGGTTGCGTGTAATCCAAAAGAATACCGTCTAAGCCATAAATACGACAGATGCACTGTCACCGTTTGCAGTAAAAGCCCTGTTACTAAGGCAATACCATATACGAGAGCAAACTTCATAGCATTAATTAAAATTATTTCCAGTCCATATTTTACTTTTAAATAACCTTCTTCATCATCTTTCCAGCGGTCTTTTGAAATCAAAACATCCGCCATTCTTTCTGACAAAGGGACTTTTGCGGTAAAATTACTCAACTAATTCACCTCCACTAATATTTTACAACGAATTTACCTGTAATAACCAAAAATGTAATGAAATGTCCGATTCTTGTCATGAACGACTCAAAAAGGGCAAAATTGGCGATTTTTTGGATACAGTTCAGAATTTTCAAACGTGTAAAAAGAGCCGCCTTATAGGACTTAGAACCTATATTAATATTATATTTCAGTAATTTTATTCATAAAAAAAGCAAGCTATGAAAGAATATTCACAGCTTACTTTTCCGATTTTATTAATCATCTTGTTCTGTTTGAAGTACGTCTAAAGTTTTTGCATTTAGCTTGATTTCGTATTTTTTATTATCTTGTTTTACGGTCACTTCATAATAAGTTGTATCTAATTCTCGCTCTATTTTCCAACTTGTTACGTCACCAGCTTGCTCAGTTACAGCCTTATCCATCGCTTCTTTTGGTGTTTTAATCCCATCTAAGCTGAGTTTTTCATTTTCTTTCTCTACTCCGCCAGCATCTTCTCGGTCAAGTTTGTCTGTTTCATCGCTTAGCTGTTCTTTTGTTTCGGCATTGAATTTCATTTCGTACTCATTGTCATTTGAAATCCCATCAACTTTGTACACGTATTTTCCCAAGTTTCTCTCTAATTCAACGCTAGATATTTCTGCATCGCTATGTTTGTCTTTGAATGCATTTATCGCGTCTTCGTAGCTCATATCGAAGCTTTTATTTTGCAGGTTGTCGTTATTGTCGCTCTTGCTACTAGTAGTTTCTTTGCTGCTGTTGTTTGATGATGTATCCTTGTCATCATTCGAGCCGCATGCCGATAGCGCACCCACTAATAATACCGCTACTCCTACCGTTACCAATTTTTTATACATGTTTGTTTCCCCCTGTGCATTTTTTTACTTCTTTTTAAGAATAACACGAATGTTTAACACAGGCTTCCTTCTTAAGTCTTGGTTTTGTTTGTTTCCAATAAAAAACAGCCTAGAAATAAATTCTAGACTGTTAAAATTAATTTTATTTTTCTTCAGCAACAAATGGTAGTAATGCCATTTGGCGTGAGCGTTTGATAGCAACAGTAAGTTTACGTTGATATTTAGCGCTTGTTCCAGTTACACGACGAGGTAAAATTTTACCACGTTCGGAAACGAATTTTTTAAGAAGTTCTACATCTTTATAGTCGATATGCGTAATACCATTGGAAGTAAAGTAACATACTTTTTTCCGACGGCGTCCGCCTCTGCGTCCTCCAGCCATTGAAAGTTCCTCCTATCTTAAAGTTCAAACCGCTAAAATGAATTTAGAATGGCAAATCGTCATCAGAAATGTCGATTGGCTTACCATCACTTGCAAAAGGATCATTGTTAGTGGATTGATAATTTTGATTTTGAGATTGTTGCTGGTCCTGTCCGAATCCACCGTTATTTGTAGGTGCTTGTCCGAAGTTATTTCCACCGTTATTATAATTATTGTTGTTATTGCCACTTTGATAGTTATTTCCGCCACCGCCATTAGAATTACGCGGTTCAAGGAATTGAACGCTCTCCGCTACAATTTCTGTCACATAAACACGTTTACCGTCGTTCCCCTCGTAATTACGAGTTTGAACACGGCCATCAACGCCTGCCATGCTTCCCTTCTTCAGGAAATTAGCAACGTTTTCTGCCGGTTTACGCCAAACAACACAATTAATAAAGTCAGCTTCTCGTTCTCCTTGTTGGTTAGTGAACGTACGATTTACAGCTAATGTAAAAGTCGCAACAGCCACACCAGCTGGAGTGTAACGTAATTCAGGATCTTTTGTTAAGCGTCCTACAAGTACTACACGATTCATCATGCAAAACCAACCTCCTCTCGTTTAGTAAATCAAGGTCCTAGCCTTGAATAAATTCTTATGCTTCTTCTTTAATTACCATGTGACGAATGATATCATCAGAAATTTTTGCTAAACGGTCAAATTCGTTGATAGAATCTGCTTTATCAGCGTTTAATTTCACGATGTGGTAAAAACCATCACGATAGTCATTGATTTCATATGCTAAGCGACGTTTACCCCATTCTTTTGATTCGATGATCTCCGCACCATTTTCAGTTAAGATTCCGTCAAAGCGTTCTACAACAGCTTTTTTCTCATCTTCTTCAATGTTTGGGCGAATGATGTACATAATTTCGTACTTTCTAGCCATCTACTCTACACCTCCTTGTGGTCTTAAGCGGCTCTGATATAGCATGAAACCACACCATATCCCTGAAATTCAGACTGCCTTTAGCTAGCCTTAAAATCAAGAGCGAGCAAGGAATAATTTATAATTACTCACAATAAAATATTATATCATAGCGCAAACTAACCAGCAAGATATTTCTCGAAAGTTTCTGGTTTGAAAACACTATAGCACATCTCAAAATTGTCGACAATACTTTTTGCGAAAGTTGTATTTTGAATGGAAATCCCAGTTTTTCAAGGCTTATTATAAATTTTCTCTAACAAGCGGCATTGTCATACATCTAGGTCCACCACGTCCCCTAGAAAGCTCCGAACTAATCACTTCATGAACCTTAATACCAGCGCTTCTTAAAAGGTTATTAGAGACATGATTTCGATCATATGTAATTACTTCCCCAGGCGCAATTGCCAGCGTATTTGCCCCGTCATTCCACTGTTCTCGCGCTGAAACAATCACATCTTCCCCGCCACAAGGAATAAACTCCACTTCCGGCTCACCTAAAACTTCCGCAATCACTCGCTTAAAATCTCGACGCGGCGTAATTTCTAGCCCATGCTCACTTTTTTCTAAAATATAAACATTAAGCTCCCCTTGTTGATTTTGAATAGCTGGGTGAATCGTGAACTGCGCAAAATTAACCATGGTGAAAACCGTATCCAAATGCATAAATGATCTTGTTTCCGGAATTTCAACTGCTAATACTCGCTTGATTTTCGGAGCGCGACTAAATAAACTTTCCGCAAGACGCTCGACCGCTCGTGCATCCGTCCGCTCAGATACGCCAACAAGGATAGTTTCCTCATTTAGAACTAATTCGTCTCCACCTTCTAAAGAAAACGGCTCTTCGCGACCTGACCATATCGGGATTTCGTGTCCACCGAAACGCGGATGACATTTTAAAATAAGCTCAATAAAAATAGACTCTCGCCTTCTAGCTGGCTGGAACATTTTATTAATCGTCACGCCATTCCCAATAACCGCTGCCGGATCTCGGGTGAAATACAAATTAGGTAACGGATCTAGGAAAAATGGATATTGTTCGTCCATCATTTCATTTAAATGTTTCTTTTTCCGTTCTGGGATTTCTGATTTTTTCAAACCAGACATCAGTTTCCGAATCATTTCTTCCTCATCAAAGGACATCAAATAATCTCGTACATATAGCGCGCTTTCGTCCATTTGATTGGATTCTTTGATCATTTTTGTTAAAAAGGCTTCTTTATTATTAGCTGCTCGCAATGCCTCTGCTGCTAATTTTTCTAGGTAAAGCACTTCAATGTTCGAGTCTTGCATCGTTTTGACAAAAAAGTCATGTTCTTTTTGCATCATTTTCAAGTAAGGGATATCGTCGAATAATAAAGATTCTAAATACTCAGGTGTGATATTTTCGAGTTCAGAACCCGGTCTTTTTACAAGTACTGTTTGGAGTTTGCCAATTTCGGATGTAATGTTCAATGTTTTTTCCATTTCATCACCTCTTGATAACTAGTTACCCCAAAAGACTATCATGTATGCGAGAGATTTCCCGGGAAATAAAAAAAGCACAGAGATTATTCTGCGCTTTTCTTGTCCATTTTACTTTTAATAAACGAAACTACCATTGGGATAACGGAAACTACGATAATTCCGATAACTACTAATGAGAAGTTGTCTTTTACGATTGGGAAGTTCCCGAAGAAGTAGCCTGCAAGCGTACAAAGTAATACCCAAACAGTTGCTCCTAAAATATTGTAATTTAAGAAATAGCGATAATTCATGCGACTTGCTCCAGCCACGAACGGGGCAAATGTACGGATGAACGGCATAAATCTAGCAATAAAAATGGTTTTTCCGCCATGTTTATTGAAGAATGCTTCTGCTTTTTCCATTTTTTCTTTATTTATTAGTTTTCCAAACCAGCTATCTTCCGGTATCGATGTACCGATTTTTTTACCGATATGGTAGTTCACTGTGTCACCTAGAACTGCTGCTAACCATAATGTGATGATTAGCGGAACAATATGTAAAATTGAACCATCTAATACAGACAACGCTCCGGCCGCAAAAAGTAATGAATCTCCTGGTAAAAACGGAAATACTACCAATCCAGTTTCTATAAAAACAATCAAGAACAAAATGATGTAAGTCCAAATCCCAAAATTATTTATAATCTCCACTAAATGTTGGTCAATGTGTAAAATAAAATCAATGATGTAGGTAATAAAATCCACCAGGCAATCACTTCCTCTTCTTTTTTTAAAAGTCAAAGTTCATTTTACCACAAATTAACTTTCCTTGTATCAGACTTGTGTCTTATTTATCAACATTTAACAATTAATTGCTAAATATTGGAAATTTAAGCAAAAAAAGGCTGGGAAAACCCCACTTATTTGGGATTCCCCAGCCTTTTAGCAACTTTTAAGCGTAGTCACCAGGTTTTGTTTTACTTTTCATTGCTACACCAAAGTCTGTGTAGATACGTTCTGTTAATTTATTTCCTTTCAACTCCGCAATATGATGCGCTAAGATTTGGAAAGGAAGAATCATTAGGAACGGTGCTTGGTATTCGTCGAGATCCGCTGAAATTGCTAATGTGCGGTCGTTCTCAGCTGTACCAAATTTAACTGTATACGTAAATGGTGTGTACTTAGATTCATAATTGCGCAACAGCACTAAACGTTCTGTAACAGCACTCTCTGTTTCCAAGAAGAAAATTCTATGCTGTGGGTTCACTTCTAAATAAGGACCGTGCATAAACGCCTCTAAATCAAGACCTTGTGATGGCACGCGGACAGTTTCTGAGAATTTCGTTTCAAATTCTTTGCATGTCCCAACGGTTGGGCCATAACCAATCGCGGTAAATTTCGGCGCCGTAGCGAATTCATCCTGCCATTTTTCATAGAATGCTTCGGTTTGGGCGATTGTCGCTGGAATCGCATCGGTTGCGCGGCTGAATGCGCTGATTTCGTTATTGAATCGCGTTTTATCAATTTGCCCTGTTTTATATGCAAAATGAAGGCCAGTTAGCATTAATGTTAAAACTGTTGCTGTGAAGCCTTTTGTTACGTAACCAACGCGTTCTTTCCCGCAGCCGATATCCAGTGTAATATCCGCAAACTCAGCAATTTCACTAGTTACATCGCTCGTTAGCGCAACGACTGGTACGGAAGCTTCTTTTTTCACTCGTTCTAGCGCGGAAATAGTTGAAGTACTTTGACCACTTTGTGAAATTCCGATAACTAGATCTAGGTGGCTTGATAATTTTTCGTAGTATAAATGGTTGAAAGGTTCTTCAACGGTAATACGGACATCCGCGATATTTTCGATGTAATATTTGGCACTTAGGGCTGCGTTTAAGCTTGATCCAGTTGCTAAAATCAACCATTCTTTTGCGCCATTTTTTACGAGTGATTCTAATTTTTCTGCATTTGTTTGGAAATTAGCTAAAATTGATCGACACATTTCCTCTTCTTCATTAATATAAGTCATCATTGTTGGTTTCATTTTAAACTTCTCCATTCGTTACTGTTTCTGCTTCAACGTCCCCAGCAGCTTTTTGTTCTAAAACATATGCGCGGTTAGCTACAAGTACAAATGGAAGGTAAATCAGCGTTCCAACGACGATAATAGCGATTTGCAAGATGGAAGCACGAATGTCTCCACCTGTTGCAAGATAACCTGAAAGTACTGGTGGTGTTACCCAAGGAATCAAGATGTACGTTTGGCTAATCCAGCCCCATGAAGTTGCAAAGTATGCCATTGCAGTGGAAGCAAGTGGCGCAATAACTAACGGAATACCGTAAATTGGGTTGAATACAACTGGCAAACCAAACATAAGTGGCTCGCTGACGTTGAAAATACTAGGAATTAAGCCGAATTTTGTAACCATACGATGATCCGGTCGTTTAGAAGCTATGAAAATCGCGATAACTAAACAGATAATTGTTCCGCCACCGCCCATGTATACGAAAGCATCTAAAAACGGTTGTGTAACAATGTTTGGTAAAGCTGTTCCGGCATTCACTGCATCAATATTTTGTTGCAAGGAAGTTAAAAGTACTGGTCCGGAAATTGCGCCTAGTACGAACGCGCCGTGAATACCAAATACCCATAAGAATCCCGCTAAGAACACATAAAGTAGAATCCCTGGTAGCGTTTGGAAACCACCAACTAAAGGAATTTGCAATACTTTTACGATAATTTCTGGGATACTCATTGATACGAAACTAACTACAAGCACTTCAATAATGGCTAAAATACTTAAAACTAAGAAAGATGGAATTAAAATGTTAAATGATTTCGCAATTGCTGGAGGTACACTTTCTGGCATGGAAATCTTTAATTTTTTACTTTTTGAGAATTTCGCAAGCATTGTGATACTAACTAAAGATGCAATAATCGCAAGGAACATCCCTGTTGAGCTTGTCATTTCTTGAGTTAAGACACCGCCAGCCTCAAAAGCCTTGCCGTCAACCGACATTAAATGAGAAGATGCTGGGATTAAAACAACATAAGCTGCAACTGCAACCATCCCTTCCGTGCGCCCTTCCATTCCGTATGATTTAGCTAAAAAGTTCCCAATTAAAAACGCTGCTAAAATCGCCATGATACCAAGTGTCGCGTTGTAAACTTGCACACCAACACCTAAATAATTTTCCACATTTGGAATGAATTTAAGCAGACCGTTTTGTGGTTGAAGCAAAACATTATTTACAAGTAAGAAAAATGCTGCAATGATCGTAATCGGAATCATTGCTGCAAAGCCATCACGAATTGCCATGATATGCTTTTGCGATGAAATTTTTTGGGCAAAAATTGATAATCCTTCAATAAATCGACTAGATAAAGTTCTCTCTGAATTCATTTTTTTGTCCTCCTATGACTTTCCTGTTATTTTGTTTAAATCTGCTACAATCGACATCCATTTGCCGGCATTCCCGACCCAAACTTCCTTATATGTTGCATTATTAAACTCCGGCCAGTATGGTTCATCTTCATTTCTAAAAGTTTCCATTCCGACTGGTATTTCCCCTGTGATTTCGCCGTTCAGCACGCTGTATTGCTGCGCGTAACGGTATCCTTCGCCGTGCATCATTGATTGTCCAAATGGGTTCATTCCAATCACCCACTGCAATTGACCTTCCGCAATATCCAGAAGCGCCTTATCTTGCAAAATTTTCCCAGCAATCGATGCCGCTTTTCCAGCTGAAAGTAAAATGGCATTATTTCCTCTAAACGAGAACCAAATTGGGAATTTCCGCAACGCTACTTCATCGTTTATTTTGATGCCTTGCTCAAATTGCAATTGGTATTCTTCTATTGCTCGTTCATCAATGAGTAAATGCTGCAAGTGGAAACTCGCTTCGTCTAAATACTCGTCTTTTTTGTAAAGCCCGGCTGGAATGAGCGGATACGGTTTAGTGAATCGCGTTACTTTTTTCAAATAGTCGCCATACATTTCAACCGCTTGCAGCCAAGTTTGTTTTCTGGCGTGAGCTGGTTGCGTTTCAAGGACTGCCTCAAGTGCCATTAAATAAAGATGTTCGCGCGCTTGATGATTAAAATGTTGAATAACATTGTGCGTCTTATCGCGGTAGAAAAAACCTTTGTAAAGATCACCCGTCTCGCTGTCTTTAATCCCCGTTTTTTCCTGAGCCTCTAGCATCAAATCTAACCATTCGAGCGCTTTTTCAGCATAAATTTCTTTATTTGTCAGTTGGTAAACCATCGAAGCCGCCCAAGAAGCAGTCGCATAATATAAGCTTTCTGAAGTTTGATACGTATGCTCCCAGAAAATCGGTTTTTGACCTGTTCCGTGTTTTTCTAATTCTGCTATTGCAAAAAGTAAATCCTCTTCTGCAATTCTTAGTAAATGATTCTGCATAGTTGCGTTATCAGTAATTTGGCTGCCAATATAGGCTTCAATCCCTGCGCAATAAAAATTCTCATACGCTTGATTATGAACGCGCGCAATCGCGTCATCCATGCCACCAACAAGACCATCTGTCCATCTCGTCATACCAGCACTAGTCGCCCTAAAACCATCCCCAAAGCGAGTTTTCAAAATAAAATCCAGTCCCCACTCGCCTTCTTCTAAAAGACGCATCCGTAACGTTTCATCTTTTTCAGATAAACTTGCCGCCATTTCGTATAAAGCCATCGTTACTTCCGCGGTTTGAATGAGCTGCTGCGAAACATCCCCCGCGTCATGCCAACCACCATTAAATGACAGCTGTTTCCCATCATGTTCAGCGATAATATCCGCATGACAAGTCGTATGTTTTCCAAAAACCGGAGAGCCACAACGTTCGCAGAAAATAAAATTGAGTGATTTCCAGATAGAAGATTCCCAAATCACTTCGGAAGTCCCAATTTGGAATATTTCCGACTGCATATCAGCAAATTTCAAGTAATATTCGCCAACTGTTTGTAAATCAGAAAAATCAAGAATAATGAAATTGCCAGTTTCCGTCGTATTTTGGTAACTTTTTCCAGTGAAAACAACTTTTTCTGTTTCTTTTTCGTGAATCGTAAAGGAAGTCGCTGCAATTTTATTTGAGCAAAACGCCACTTTTGGCATATCTTTGGAATAACCATTATGGGAATAAATCAGCGTATTATCTTGCGGCACCCAGCCTTTCGAGATTTCCGGCTCACTGATTTGCTCTAATTTAATTTCATTAATAAATAATTCCATCGTTCCAGCAGTCAGACGCTCTGGGCCATTCAAGTAATAACTAAAACTAATTTCCGTCATGCTATCGCGCGGCAAACCTTCAATTTCAAAAATGACATCATTCCATTCATGATTGATTAAATTCACGCCATGAACGCCCTCGCGACCATATATATCAGGCACTTTCACGGTTCCATCATTTTTAAAACTAATCATTAGATACGGATTCGTTACTCCAGGAAAATCAGGCAAAACTTGAATTCGCACGCGGTTAAAGTCGCTCCAGTCCTCATTTCCGAGTGGCGCAGATATGGTAACGTTACCAAAATTGGTGTAGTCACCGTCATCCGGTGCACCAGCGGGCCAGTGTGGCATAACGACTGGTGAAGCAAGCTTAATCTCCCCTTGTTCTGAAATAGTAAAATCTCCTGCCCCTTGATGTGTAAAATCCAAGGAAACTTGTTGTTCCACGCTAAATAGTGTTCTACTTGATAAGACTTGTTTCCTTTTCGCTAATGTTTCTAGCGCATGTTCTGTTTCAATAGGAAGTGGCCGATGAATAATACCAGTTTGCGCAATTTGTCGTTTCATACTTGGCTTCATTCTTTTCCTCCTTCATCTCCTAGTTTCATCCCAATAACCGCCGCGCCAATTAAGCCAACTTTATCTTTCTCGAGCTTAGAGCGAACAACGCCTTTTGTAACGAAACGAATTGTATTACTTTGAAGATTGTCCATAATCTTTTGGAAAAAATGCTCATTTCTTGTCACGCCACCACCAAGGATCACACATTCTGGATCTGTTGTACGAACCAGATTCATAATCAGATTGGCTAATTGAAGCGTCGCATTATCAACAATTTTCTCCGCCAGTTCATCTTTTTGTTCTGCTGCATGAAGAACCATTTTCCCAGTTAGTTCTGCTGGGTTTTCGGCAAGTACGGACGCCGGGTAATTATTCATATGTCTAAGCGCTTCTTCTTTTATCCCAAGACCAGAAGCAAGTCGTTCCACGCAACCACGTCTACCGCAGCCACAAGCCACATCGCTATGAATGTCAATCACCGCGTGGCCAATTTCACCAGCGTTAAAGTGCCCGCCTTGCGTAATGCGCCCGTCCACTACAAAGCCAGCAGCAAGACCAGTACCAACATTTAAATAAATAAAATCGTTCGTTTCTCGTCCCCAGCCAAATTGTTTTTCAGCCATTGTTGCGCAAACGACATCATTGCCAAGGCTGACAGGTAATCCCGTTTTCACTTCTAAAATTTCCGCAAGTGGGGTTGGATTTGTTTTTCCCGGTTCAATTTCTAACCAGATGCCTGACTTATAATCTACTCGCCCAACAAGACCAACGCCAATGCCGATTTGTTTTTCGGCGACGAAACCGATATTTTGCGTATAATCATCTAACGCATTCAGCAAAACTTCTACTGCTTTAGTTTGGTTCTCTGTGTTGCTTGAGTAGCTTTTGGAATTTAGCACCTCCCCGTCTCTCGTTACTTCACCTATTAAAATTTTAGTGCCACCTAGATCAATGCCGATGACAGATTCTCGAATGTTCAACTATTCCACCTCATTTTTGGTAACGTTACCAAATTAAACCATTTGTTGATAGCGCTTTCTAACATAGAATAACTGGATATTTTTAATATGTCAACCCTTTTTCGAACATTTTTGATAACGTTACCAAATTACGCTTGTTATTTCCCGGTAAATAAGCTACACTTGAAATAGTTAAAAATGCTTATGAGGTGAACATTCCTAATGAAAAAAATAACTATACAAGAAATAGCTAAACTTAGCGGTGTTTCTGTTTCCACTGTTTCGCGGGTTATCAATAACAGCCCATCCGTTTCAGCTGCAAAACGCCAAAAAATCCAAGCTGTCATCGATGAACATAACTACACACCTAGCGTATTTGCTCGTGGAATGGTTAATAAGCAAACCAAGAATATCGGCGTGATTTTACCGGATATTTCCAATCCTTACTTCATTTCACTGATAACGCAAATTCAAAAATTCGCGCTAGATTATATGTTTTCAACAATTTTGTTCAATACTATGCTTGCCGAACCAAATAATAAGAACAATAAACATTCGCTAACCGAAGAAGATTACTTGAAAATCATCTTGGAAAAGCAAGTTGATGGACTTCTTATTTTAGGTGGCGAAATTGACAAAGAAGTCGTTCCGGCAGATTACATTTCTGCTTTGAATCAATTAAATAAAGCGATTCCAGTAGTTGTTATCGGGTCAAAAATCCCCGAGCTCAACTGTTTATTTATCGAACGTAATTTTAAAAAAGGTGTTACAACCTTAGTTAGCCACCTGACAGCACTTGGTCATCAAAATATCGGTTTTATTGGCGGGGAAGCTGGCGTGAAAATTACCAGTTATCGATTAGAATCTTTTAAAGAAGCGATGGCTAGCTATCAACATCCGCTAAATGACGACTGGATTGTACTTTCTGATTACTATACGGCTGATGGTTATGCGGCTATGACGCAACTTTTAGAAAATAACGCTACTTTGCCGACTGCACTCGTTGCAATCAATGATAATGTTGCTATCGGGGCGATTCGGGCGATTAATGATGCCAACCTATCCTGCCCGAAAGACATTGCTATTGTCAGCTGCGACCAATTTATGAATGGAGATTACCAAACTCCACGTCTGACTTCGATGGACCAACACAATGAATACCTTGGAAAAATGGCCATTTTGCAACTAATTAGCGCAATTAATGGTCAAGTCGAACCAATGATTATTAACCACAATCCAGAATTAATTATCCGCGAATCATGCGGCTCTAAGCTATAACGAAAGGAAGGTTTACTTGGAAAAATACTTAATTTGCTCCGATTTAGACGGAACACTACTACTCAAAAATCAAACAATCTCCAAAAAAACATTAACTATCTTGCAACAATTAATAGAAGAAGGGCATCATTTTGCCGTTTCTACTGGTCGCATGTACAATTCCGCAACAGATTTCGCCAAACTCGTCCACCCAAAAGCAGATATTATCGCTTCGAACGGCGGCGTGGTTGCAGTATCCGGTGAAATCATCCAACAAGAAAAAATGAAGCAATCTGCGTTATTAGAAACATTTTCGTTATGCCAAGCTCATGATTTACCAGTGTTTTTCTTCTCAACAGATACAGTTTACTATACTAAAAATCCACCGTATTATTTTACGGATGAAGAAGATAAAGGTCGAGTAAACGCAACAAAACTCGTTGCTATTAAAACGGAAGAAGCTTTCCTAAAACATTCGGATCAATTTATTAACGGCATCGTCATTGAAGAAGAAGATTTCGATAAACTGGCTATCCTACGAAACGAATTAGAAAAATTAGCTGATGTTTCGATCCTTTCTTCCCATGCAAATAATATCGAAATTTTACCAAAAGATATGGATAAAAAATATGCCGTGAAAAATCTCGCTGCACATCTAAATATCAAGCCAGAGAATGTCATTACTTTTGGCGATGGTGAAAACGATATCGGCATGCTTGAAGTAGCTGGCGCAGGGGTCGCAATGGAAAACGCAAGCGAACTTGTGAAAAAAAGCGCTGATTTTGTCACTGCCGCAAATGATGCTGACGGAATTTACTACTTTTTGAAAAAACATCTTCATCGTTAATAAAAAAACGCTGCCCGCGCGGACAGCGTTTTTGTTTTATTCTTCTATTGAAGCAGCTTCTTCATAGTTAATTAGTGCGATTAATCCACCAACAGCAAGTAATACGATTGGTAGTAAGAACATAATTGAAATCGACATTGTACAACCGATTGCAGCTGCAACCATCATTGCTCCACCTAGACGCGGCTTATGCGAAACAACAAACGATCCTGCAAGCCCAACCCCTGAAAGCACAAGCGAACCAATTGTTAACATATAGAAGAAAAATGATTCCTCTTCTAAAGCCTGTGAAATATCAGGAATAACAAGAACCATCAAACTAAATCCAATCCCCAGTGCGGCCCCTAAAAATCCAAGCAATCCTTCAACTTTCATGATAAAAACTCCTTTTTCATACGCATTTTCTTTTATGTTATCATTTTAACAAAAAATTGAATAGTTATCAGCTTGGAAAATAAAAAAAGACCGACAATCAAGTCGGTCCAAAAAAGGGAGTTTAGGATTTTAAGGAAGTTTACAATTAGCAAAAAGGGAGTAAAACTAATTGTATTCCTTGCTTACAAGTTCTATATTAAAGGTTAATTATGAACATTTCGCAATAAAAATATTAAAAATTTGTTAATGTTTTATGCAAAATGCTAATTTTCTCTCCGATACAGCATGGTTTCGCATCTCCACTATGCCCAATTTCGTTTGTTCGGAAAATCGGCAACTTATATTCTCGCCCAATCTGTTGATATAAGCGAGCTATCTTATCGTATTCACCGCTTTCCTCCGCCTCTGAATGTTGTCCTACAATAATCCCCAAACAGCTAGAAAACGCACCCAATTGCTCTAATTGCGCCACATAAGAAGCTATTTTTGCCTCTTTTCCACCCAAACTCTCCAACAAAATCACTTTATTAGTAAAATCTGGCATAAATTCCGTTCCTGCCAATTTTAAAAAGCAACGAATATTTCCGCCAATAATTTTACCAGGCTGCCATTCAAAATCATTGAGCTGCTCCCCGTGAATTAATACGCGATTTTCAAAAAACGTCCTTCTAAACTGACTTTGCTGCACCTCGCTATCTGCGCCAACTAAATGCAATAATTGATAATTAAAACCAGACTGTCCTGTTTTCGCATAGATAGCATTCAGAATCACCGTTAAGTCACTGTAGCCAACAAATGGTTTTCGCGCCTTTCGAATAGTATCAAAATCAAGATAAGGCAACACTTGATTTGCTGCATCTCCGCCAGAAATATCAAAAATCACTTTCACCTCTGCGTGTTGATACAATTTCATCAGTTCTGCTGCCCGTTCTTTAGCAGAGCCACTATACGGCGTGGCTTCACTTTGAAAAATGGTTCGAGCAAATACGACTTGCAAACCAAATTCCGTTTTTAAAACTTGCTTGAGCCGCTCAATTCGCAGCTTGTCTCCCTCTTTCCGGCCGTCAGAACAACAAATAATTCCCACAGAGTCGCCTTTTACTAACACATGCTTCACCGCCTATTTTTCCTCAGTATAACACAAAAACAGCTTGAGCAAGATAGCGCCCAAGCTGTTTATTTAGAAGTCTTAAATTACTAATGTGATTAAACGTTCTTCAAGTTTTGCTTCTTTTGCATCTGTGATCATTACGTCTAAATATTGGTTAGAGTTTGTTACTACTACTGGAGTTGTAACGTCATATCCAGCTGCTTTAATACCTTCAATATCAAATTCAGTTAGTAATTGACCTTTTTCGATTGTATCGCCTTGTTTAACGTGTGCTGTGAAGAATTTACCTTCAAGTTGAACTGTGTCCATACCGATGTGGATTAATACTTCTGCACCGTCTTTAGTTGTAATACCGATTGCATGACCAGTTGGGAAGATAGTTGTTACTGTTCCTGATGCTGGAGCTACTACGCGTCCGACAGTCGGGATGATTGCAACACCTTTTCCAAGTGCACCGGATGAAAATGCTTCGTCTTTTACTTCTGCTAAAGTTACGATTTCGCCAACTACTGGAGCTGGAATTGTTTCACGTTCGATTAAAGTTTCGCCTTCAACTGTGTTAGATTCTTCTACAACTGTTTCAGCTGGATCTTTGAATCCTGCTACATAAGTTAAGATGAAACCAAGGATGAAGCTGATAACCATTGCGATAATTACCCACCAGAATGCACTTGTAATACCAGCGCCTGGTTGGATGAAGTTAGGAAGACCGAAGATTCCAAGTCCACCCATGATATAAGCTTTTGCACTTGCAAAACCAATGATTCCGCCACCAATACCACCAGCGATACAGCTCATGATAAATGGTTTTTTCAGTGGTAAAGTAACCCCGTAAATCGCTGGCTCAGTTACACCAAAGATACCGGAAATAAATGCTGGAATACTAAGAGATTTAAGTTTTGTATTTTTAGTTTTGAAGAATACTGCTAATACTGCACCGATTTGGGCAAAAGAAGCACCGAACATCATTGCAAGTACTGGATCTGCTCCAAGTGTTGTTAAGTTGTTGATTGCCACTGGAACAAGACCCCAGTGAAGTCCAAAGATAACGAATACTTGCCAGAAACCACCTAAGATTAAACCAGCAACGACTGGGCTTAAGTTATAAATCCAAATTGTTCCTGCTCCAAGTAGTTGACCAGCCCAAGTTGCGATTGGTCCGATTACAAGGAAAGTAAGTGGAACTACTACTAATAAAGTACAGAATGGAACTACGAAAGTTTTAATTACATCTGGAATGATTTTTTTGAAGCCTTTTTCTACTTTTGAACCAAAGTATGTTGCTAAAATAATTGGAATAACAGAAGATGCATAAGACATCAAGATAACTGGAATTCCTAAGAATGTTACGTGAATTGGAGATTCAAAAATTGTTCCTTGGAAAAGTGTGTAAATTGGGTCTCCTGCTGAAATACCTGCAAGCGCTGGATAAACTAGGGAACCACCAATTGCCATCCCGATAAATATGTTTCCGCCGAATTTTTTCATTGCTGTGTAACCTAGGAAAATTGGGAAGAAGTAGAATAAACAATCCCCAATTGCATAAAGTAGTTGGTAAGTACCTGAAGTAACTGTAATCCAACCAAATGCTGCAAACATTGCTGTGAAACCTTTAATCATACCTGTTGCGGCTAATACACCTAGAACTGGTGTAAATACGCCAGAAATCATATCGATGAAGCGGTTGAATAGGTTCCCACTTGCAGGAGCGCTTTCTTCTTCTCCTTCAGCTGAAATTCCACCAACTTCTAATACTGCTTTAAATACGTCTGGTACATGGTTACCAATAACTACTTGGTATTGACCACCACTTTTAATGACAGAAATTACTCCATCAAGTTTTTCAATTTCTTTCGTGTTTGCAATATTCTCATCTTTCAGTTTAAACCGAAGTCTGGTAATACAATGGAAAACACTGTTGATATTTTCTTTACCGCCGACATTTTTCAAGATGTCTTTTGCTAACTGTTCATATTTCATTTTGACGACTTCCTTCCTCTTTTTGGTTTTTTGGGCAAAAAGAAAAACCTAAGCTCATTCGAGGACTCCACGTATAGACGTGTCCTTCAAATCAGCTTAGGTTTTGCCCAATGAATTGGTAACAATCCTTTGTGATGAGATAAATATATCATATAAAGAAAACGGTTGCAACCCTTTTTTAAAAATAAATTTATTTGGGGAGTTTTAATGCTCCCCAAACAAGTCAGTGCCGTGGATTTCAGCTGCTCCAATTTCATTGGAAATCCACTCGATATTATGCGATTTGATCCCTCCACCAGGTAAAATAATTATTCGGTCCGCTGCGTAATCGATATATTTTCGCCAATTGATAAAGGTTTCTTCTGGAAGCTTAGCCCCGTCCCCGCCGTGCGTAAGAATTCGCGTGACACCTTGCTCCGCTAGCCAATCGATCGCCGGCAATTTTTCCGTTTCTATTAGCTCATCAAATGCCATATGAAAAGTCACTTCGACACCTTTCGCCGCCTTTATCAACTCATTTGTAGCTGGTTTATCTAGTAACCCTGCATCCGTAATACAGCCAAAAACCACACCATCAACCGCTATTTTCTTATACATCAAAATATCCTCACGCATAATCGCAATTTCTTCTTTTGTATAGCTAAAATTGCCTTTTCGAGGACGAACCATTGCCATGACGCTCACATTTTGTTCATGGCAAATTTTCACCACATATTTCGCGACCCCATAGCTAACAGAAGTTCCACCCTCCGCTAAATTATCACAAAGCTCCACTCGATTAGCTCCAGCAGCAATAACTTTTGCCAAATTTGTCGTGTTTTCAATACAAGCCTCTTTTAAAATCATTATCTAGCCTCCAAAAAAAGCGCGAAAATAACGTTCATTTTCGCGCTCATTTTTATTATAAATGGAAAATCCGATCAGCGAACTTATCTTCAATTGCAAAATTGTATTCGTAGCCGCCATCAATATTTGCACTACGGTAAACTGGTGGTGTATAGCCTTTTTCCAGCATAAGTTCTACTGCTTCATAGATGGTTTGTTGGAGAAGCAGAACGGCTGAGAATGAAGATGTTCCGCAAACTTTTCCTTCTAAACCATCTAATTCAAGTGCTGCGTCCCCTTGGATTGAACGATTATCTAAAATAACATCCGCAAATTCATATAACAGTTTTCCAGAAGAGTGTCTGGAAGCCGCTGTTTGCGAGGCATCGAGTGCTGTTACAACAATCAATTTACAGCCTTGCGATTTAATCCATTCGGCAAGCTCAATTCCCATCGGATTACGACCAGAATTAGATATAAGGAAGAAGATATCATTTGGTTTGGCTTGTAATCTATGTGTCAACAAGGAACCAACGCCCTCAATAGATTCGTAGTAGCCGCCAGCCGGATCCATAATAACCTTCGATGGAATAAGTCCTCCCGCTCTCCCGCATACTTCAATAGCCGCTGCATACGAATGCCCACTACCGAATGCTTGAATAATCCCGTCATTCATAATGCTGTCTGCTACCAATTTTGCTGCTTGATGAATACTCTCCGCCTGTGTTTTTTCTAGTTCTTCCGTTAATTCACGCGCTTTGTCAAAAAATGTTAATCCCATTTTGTCTATTCCTCCAATTTTCATATTTTAACCTAGAATTTTTAGGTTGAATAAAATAATCGCAATAACCATTACTAATAAAATTGCTTTCGTAGATGTCATTTTTTTATGGCCTAAAAGTGCATAGATTAGCGCCACGAGTAAGACTGGAACGAGTGATGGCATGATTTGATCGAGCATGTCTTGCATTTTCAGTTCTACTTTTCCTGATTTATAAACAAATGGCACGGTTGCTTTGATTACGGTTGGTATTAAAGCCCCGACGACCGTGACCCCAAGCAAAATAGCTGCATCGGTTAACGCGTTAAGTCTGTCTGCAAATTCCGTTACCAGTTTTGCACCTTGCTTATACCCTAGTGGAAGTAAGGTAAATCTAGCTCCTACAACTAAAATATTAACCAATACCCAGATAACCACACCTGTCACATTACCTTGAAGTCCCATATATGCAGCAATTGATCCAAAAATCGTCGGCAAAATAACTCCGAAAATCGTATCACCAACACCAGCAAACGGTCCCATCAAACCCGTTTTCAAACCAGTTACGACTTCTTTTGATGCTTTCTTTTCTCGTTCTTCAATCGCCATATCCATCCCTAAAATCAGACCACCGACCATAGGATTCGTATTGAAAAATTGGTTGTGCATATTCATCATATCTTTTAAATCATCGTCTGTTTTATAAAGCTTCCGAAGTGTTGGCATAATACTATAAAGATAACCAGTTGACATCATCCGCTCATAGTTCCAACAGATTTGGCTGGCAAACAACCAACGAAAGTTTGCTGCTATTAAATCGCGTCTCTTGAGGACTTTCTCAAAATCCTGCTCAGTCTTCGTATTCGCCATCTTCATTCTCCTCCCCAACTAGCGCTGCGCCATTTGCTCCTACAGCTACTGGATTTTTGAAATTTTGTTTGAAGTAGATGATTGCTAAAGCTACACCAATTAGTGCGACGCCTAGCATCGGTACTTTTAGATAGGCTGCTGCTACAAAACCAATGATCAAATAGGCAACGAATTTGTTTGTTGGCAAGTAACGAAGGAGAATCGCGATACCAACTACCGGAAGAATTCCACCAGCTACACGAAGTCCGCCCATCAGCCATTCTGGAATTTCATTAAGAATAAAATCAACCACGCTTTGCCCGAAAGTCAGCATGATAAATACAGGAACTGCGCGTGATAAAGCCCATGGTAATGCGCCGTACCAAATATTCCGTTTAACCGCCGAGATATTTCCCGAAGCAATGTTAGTATCAATCCGGTGCAAGAAAAATGTATTGGTAAATCTTGCTAAAATATCTAATTGAACCATTAAAAGCCCTACTGGAATCGCAAGCCCAATCGCAAATTCCGCATCCTGACCGGATAAAACGGCAAATACTGTCCCGACAATTGCTCCCGTTGTAAAGTCAGGAATCGATGCTCCGCCGTATGTACCAACCCCTAGAACCATCAGCTGTAACGTGGCCCCAATTGCAAGTCCGAGCACCATGTCACCCATAATGAGTCCAGCAAGCGTTCCTGTTATTACAGGGAAATTAAGTCCTATTACTAAAGTTAAAGCATCAAGAATAGTACAAGCTGCAAGTATAACTAACAATATAATCTGCCAAACTGCTAAATCCATTGTAGTTCTCCCTTCTTACTACTTATTTTTTTAATAAACTTGCAAATTCAACTGCATCTTCACTTGGGACCATTTGAGCAGTGATTTTAATGCCTTTTTGGGATAAGTAATCAAAATCTTCCAAATTTTCATCCGTCACGCTTACTGATTTTTTGATTTGGCGACTTCCTGCTTTCGTCGACATATTTCCAACATTGATTTGGGGAAGTTCCACGCCCGCATCCACTAAACCACGAAGAGCATGCGGTGATTTTACGATTAAGAAAACTTGTTGGCCTGCGTATTTGTCATTATTGATATTATTTGCTGCGCCTTTCACTGTCAAAATGCTTAATTTAACACCAGCTGGTACGGCGGTTTTCAGGGCAATTTTTTCCATATCATTTTTTACAACGGCATCATCAACAATCATGATTCGCGTTGCTTTTATAGTATTTGTCCACATCGTTGCGACTTGCCCGTGTATTAATCTTTCATCTACGCGTACGTGTTTAATTCCGTTACTTCCCATCAGTCCTCTTCCTCCCCATCATCGGTTACTATTGTATTATTTGCTTTTAGTTCCACGAATTGAATATTTTCTTTTGCGCCAAGTATCGCCCCTTCCAAACTTTCTCCAAGGCTAAGTGGGATGATTAATCCTAGCGACAATCCTGATACGACTTTGACTTCTGGATGTTTTGCACGAAACATTTGAGCAGCATTACACGGCGTTCCACCAACAATATCGATTATGATAGCGGTTTCATTTCCTGGTGAATAAACTGCCGTGTAGGCGTCTAATACGTCCGTCACCCCCATTTCTTCGGTAAAAGTAACTGCATAAATATTGGTTGTTTGGCCAGTAATCATTTGGCAGCTATTCTTCACTTCCTGCGCGTACCGGCCATGTGCTGCGATAATATAATCCAAGTAATTAACTCCCTTCTATTGTTTTTTCTTTTCAATTTCAATAGAGTAAAAATTATGCCGTAAATAACTTTCAATATATTCATAGGGTTGCCCCTCTGGCACATAAGTTATTCTTTCAATATGGTAAAGTGGCAATTCGGTATCAATTTCGAGTAATTTAAAATTATTTTTATCTTTTACTGGAAATTCGACTTGAATACGCTCTTTCATCGCTTCGTGCAGAATATTAATGCCATACAGCTCTTTAATGAATTCCGATAAAGAATTAAACTTTTCGAAATTCGTTAAATCGACGTTGATCAAATTGGATTTTGCCATATAGTTGTTTTGCACTGTCCAAGGCATATCGTCAATAAGACGGATTCGTTGGAAATGAACAATCATGTTTTCAGGTGGAATCTGCAATTTTTTAGCGATTCGCGCATCCTGAATTTCGTTAATTGCGACTACTTTTGTATGCTCGTTAGTAATTTTTGTTTTACGATTGAATCTTCCGTTCGGCACTGTCGTATATTCATTAAAAATAACTTCTTCGTTAATAATGGATTTACTAACATAGGTGCCTTTTCCTTGATAACGCGCTAAAATCCCTGCTCGTACTAATTCATGTAATGCGCGAACAACCGTCGTATTACTAACATTGTATTTCTTTTTCAGTTCATCTTCTGAATAAATTTTTTCCCCAGGCTTAAAAGTTCCGTCACTAATTAATCGCTTGATATCATTGATTATAATAGCGTATTTTGGTTCCGCCATAACAAATTCCCCCTAAAGCATCCCGCGCGTTAACACGTTAAGTTTTAGGTTAATGGTACCATGATAATTTTTTGATTGCAAACTTGAATTAGCCTGCTATCACTGAACTTTTTACTAATAACCGGTTAACACGTTAAGTTCATTTTTATAGTACCACGGGCATTTCATTTATGCAAGCGTTTTCTTTTTATTTTTGAAAAATAGGGTATACATAAGTAATCTGTGTCGAAGGGGGAAATAATGGGGACTTTTTTGGGAAAATGGGGGAAATGGATACTCGTCTTGGGATTAGTTTTAAGTGTATTTAGTGTTTCTACAACTGGTCAGGCGGCGGCAAAGGAAACGGTGATAAATAAGCAAATGGTAACAACCGCAAGTCTCAATGTTCGTTCAACCAACGCCACATCAGGAAAAGTTGTCGGCTGGCTTAAAAATAATACAAAATTCAAAGCGATCGCCAAAACATCCAATAACTGGTATCGCTTTAGTTTTAAAGGGAAAAACGGCTACGTATCTGGGAAATATGTAAAAGTTGCAACCGCCGCACCAGCTCCCACACCAGCACCGTCAACGCCAAAAATTGTGCAAATGAATGTGCCTCTAATCGTTCAGCGCCCGCAATTACCAACCGGCTGCGAAATCACAAACATTGCGATGATGCTACGCTATGCTGGGAAAAATGTCGATAAAGTCAAACTCGCCAAAGAAATGAAACGACATAATTCCAATCCGAATTATGGTTTCGTTGGGAATCCTTTTTCTAAAAGTGGCTGGACAATTTATCCTCCCGCTTTAGTGAATCAAGTGAAAAAATATACCGGAACTGCGAAAAATATGACCGGAACGAATTTAGGCGGTATTAAAAATCAGTTGAATAAAAAACGGCCTGTTGTGGCTTGGGTTAGTAATTTCCACGGCTTTTCTGTCCACGCAATTACCATCACCGGCTACGATAAGAATAATTTTTACTACAACGACAGCTGGTCTGGTCAAAAAAACGCCCGAATTTCGCAAAGTTATTTTAATACTTGTTGGAGCAAACAAGCAAAACGCGCGATTTCGTATTGAGGAAAAACCTGCTATCCGATTATGGTAGCAGGTTTTTTATTTATCTAATTTGAGAGACGCTTTACAGTCATAGATTAAATTTTCATTTGGAACAATTTGATAACTACGATATTGTGTCATCCAATCTTTTAAAGCATGCCCTGTTTTAGACTCGAATGAGCATTCCATTTGCGTTACAATATCCGCATAATCTGCAAGTAAATCTACCCATAACTGGTCAATTCTTGCCAATTCTTGTTTTCCATCTTCTATTATTTCTGATACTTTTTTAGGGACTTCTGATTGTAAATGTTGTTTTTGCATCTGCTTGTCTAAAGCTCGTTGCGCAGCGATTATATCCGCTCTTTCTTGACTACTTAGTTCTTTATCTTTGTTATCTAACTTAGCTTGTAGTCGCTGTTGCTCTTGTTTTGCATAATAATCATAGCTCTCTATTTTGCTTGATCTTGGTGAACTCCCGTACATTTCTACCATCCTTTACTATTTTCTTTTATCCAACTTCCTAGTTCTTTATCTTTTTTATTAAAGGAAAGTGCAGCATTAATTACTTCTTCTTTAAAACCACTTAATTTTTGAATTGCTTTTCGATTTCCATCATAAAACTCTTCAAATTTATCCGTATCATGGAATCTATATACACCATCTTTATATTTCTGTGAGACTTCTGTAAGCACATCATCCACATCCCAATTCGTTAATTCGCTATACTTTCCACCCTCCCAAGTTTCTTCATCTAGCCTATATCGCAAACGTTGTGACTGGCTCTTCTCCCATTCCTCGTAATCTTGCATAATATTTTCTATCTGGCGCATTTTCATAAAAACATCATCTAATCGTCTAATTTGATTGATGATTTCATCTGGTTTAACTAGTAACTCAGCAGAACCATTTTCCCCAAAACACCCTGTAAAAGTAGACTGCATATGCCCACCGATACCTAGTTTGTCTAATTTATTTTTGCTCGTATTTCGTTTCATTAAAAATTGCTGGTAAAAAACGGTTGCATTCGGAGGTAACATCCCAACAACATCATCTGAATGATAATAGTCTTTTATTAGATTCCAATATTCTCCGCGTAAAGCTTTTTCTTGCTCTTCTTCTGTTAATTTATTAAATGATCGCGCAGCAGCAAACGTTACGGCAGGCTTTAAATGTTTCACTGCCTCATACTGAGCCAATCCACCGCCCAAACTATGACCTGTGAAACTATAATCCATCGTTCTATATTTTTTCAGTGTTTCATTAACAAATTTATCATAGGATTTAAATTGACTTTGCTTGCTACCATCCTTATCAAGCAAACCTATATTTTCCTTCCAATCATCTAACTCTTCCGAACCTCTTGAAACAAAAATAATATGATTATATGTTTTTAAATTCCCGCTATTATAGTTTTTGTAGTCTTTTAAAGGCACCACTGCAATTGCTTGAAGACCGTTGTTTTGGTTTGTGGAGTTGATGGTTATCCATTTTTCTTTATTCTCTATTTGAATTTCCTGTCCGACTTTTAAACTTTTATCTTCATAGCATTCCGCTGCTAAATAAAAGTTTGTATCCTCTCTTAATTTCACTCACATTCAGCTCTTTTCTATGTTATTATTTTTATGAGGTGAAAACATGAAAAAAAGAAATATTGTAATTTTTTCCATTATTATAATACTTAGTTGCATTGGAGGATACATAATTTTGAAAAAACATCAAGAAAATGTGGAAAGAGAAGCGTTCCTAAAAGAAGAGTCTCCTAGAATTGAACAATTTTTAAAATATAACTATAGCAATATTAATAAAGTAACTTTTACTCATGTAAAGGTTTCGCCTATGGGAATCCCTTATATTGAAGGGTATATTAACGATGATAAAGAGCTTGCTTTTAGTGCATCTATATTCGAAGACCACTTTGAAAGAAGTATCAGTATACCAAAACAGGTTGGAGAATGGAGCAAATATGAGGTTGATAAATCTGTAACTGAAATTCAACAAGAAAAAGACAAAAATCCTTGAGGTGAACTTCTTTGAAAAAACAGCCTATTATTCTCATCTCTATTTTAATCATCGTGCTATGTTCGTTATGTGGATTTTTATTTTGGAAAAAATATGAAAATCAAAATACTAACAGGATATTCACTCAACAAAAACCAAGAATTGAAGCGTTTTTCGATTATAATTACAATGGTATTAATGAAATTACTTTAACTAGTTTACAGGAAAATCCAACTGGTGTAGTTCACATTAAAGGTTATCTAAATGGGGATGAAGATTTATGGATTGATGCTGGACTCTTTGATTCAGCTGGAGTAGAGATAGTAAATTCTGCAAAAGAAGTAGATGAAAAGTTTCTGAAAACTGAAAACGAAGAAAATATAAAAACAGTTTCTGAAATCCAACAAGAAAAAAACAAAAATCCTTGAGGTGAAGACCTTTGAAGAAATACACAATTTTTATTCTTTTTTTAATTTTAATCATAGTTTTTAGTGGGGTTTTATTTTGGAAAAAACATCAAGAAAATGTGGAAAGAGAAGCATTCCTAAAAGAAGAGTCCCCTAGAATTGAACAATTTTTGAAGTATAACTATAACAATATTAACAAATTGAACTTTACTCATGTTAAAGTTTCTCCTATGGGGATTACATACATAGAAGGGTTTATCAATAATGACGAAAATCTATTTTTCAGTGCTACTATTTATGATGAACATTTTGAAAATAGCATTAGTGTCCCTGAAGATGTTAGCAATTGGCGTAAAAACGAAATAAATAAAACTGTTTCCGAAATTCAGCAACAAGAAAAAGACAAAAATCCTTGAGGTGAACTTCTTTGAAAAAACAGCCTATTATTATCGTATCTATTTTAATCATCATTTTGAGTTGTTTTACTGGCTATGTATTTTGGAAAAAATATGAAATTCATCTAGCAAATGAAACTCTTTTAAAAGAAGAAGCCCCACGAATCGAAAAATATTTAAAATATAACTATAATAATATTGAGAACGTAACCTTTACTAAGGCTGATTTTACAGGAATGGGTACTCCATACATAGAAGGATATGTTAACGGTGATAAGGATCTATACTTCACAACTTCTATTTATAACGATCATTTTGAAAAAAATGTTGGAATGCCAATAGAAATGTATGAATGGGCTAAATATCCCGTAGATAAAACGGTAACCGAAATCCAACAACAAGAAAACTCAAAAACACAATAAAACAAAACCCCCACCTTCATCACCGAAAGTGGGGGTTTCCTATATCCTAGTCGATATCTTTACCATTTGTTTCAATTACTTTTTTGTACCAGTCGAATGATTTTTTCTTCGAGCGGTTTAATGTTCCGTTGCCTTTGTTGTCGCGGTCAACGTAGATGAAGCCGTAGCGTTTTTTCATTTCGCCAGAGCCAGCGCTGACAAGGTCGATGCAGCCCCATGGTGTGTAGCCAAGAAGTTCCACGCCGTCCTCGATTGCTTCGCCCATTTCGCGAACGTGTTCACGCATGTAGTCGATTCTGTAATCGTCATTGATTGAGCCGTCTTCTTCCACTGTATCCACTGCACCTAAGCCATTTTCAACGATGAAAAGTGGTTTTTGGTAACGGTCGTAAATTGTATTCATAGTAATACGTAGACCTAGTGGATCAATTTGCCAACCCCATTCGCTTGCTTTTAGGTATGGGTTTTTTAGTGTTGCGAAAACGTTGCCTTCTGTTTCTTTGTTTTTCTCTGGATCTGCGCTTGTTAGACGAGAAGAATAGTAGCTGAATGCCACGTAATCAACAGTGTGATCGCGTAATGCGTCTAAGTCGCCATCTTCCATTTGGATGTTGATGTTGTGTTCTTTGAAGAAACGTTTAGTGTAGCTTGGGTAGTAACCACGTGCTTGAACGTCGATGAAGAAGTAGCCTTCACGGTCAGCTTGAATGGATTTCCAAATATCTTCTGGGTTACATGTCATTGGGTATGTGTTCCCAGCTGCAAGCATACAACCGATTTGGTTTTCTGGGTTGATTTCATGACCAAGTTTTGTCGCTAAAGCAGATGCAACTAATTGGTGATGAGCCGCTTGATATTTCACTTCTTCAGGATTTTCTTCGTTAGTAACGTCCATGCCGCCACCAAAGAAAGGAATATGAAGAATCATGTTAATTTCGTTAAATGTCATCCAATATTTTACTTTATCTTTGTAACGCGTGAAAATAGCTTCACAGAAATTTAAGTAAAAATCGATACATTTGCGGTTTTTCCAACCACCATATTTTTTGAAAACTTCTAGTGGAGTATCGAAATGGTTGATTGTAACTACTGGCTCGATGCCGTATTTATGACATTCATCAAAAACTTTGTCATAAAATGCTAATCCTTTTTCATTTGGTGTAGTTTCGTCACCATTTGGGAAAATACGTGGCCAGCTGATGGACATACGGAAACATTTGAAGCCCATTTCTGCCATTAATTTAATGTCTTCTTTATAACGATGATAAAAATCAATTGATTCATGACTTGGGTAAAAACCGTAATCAGTGGAAAGCGCTTTCGTTGGATTGAATAAGGCATCCCAGCGTCCGTCCTCTACTGTTGGTACTATATCTACTAGTGAAAGTCCCTTACCGTCTTCAAGATATGCGCCTTCACATTGGTTTGCAGCAACTGCTCCGCCCCATAAAAAGCCTTTAGGAAATTTTGATTCTGTCATTATGTCTAACTCCTCTCACGAATATAATTTACTTCTCCACTATAAAATATGTAATGCATTACATAGCAAGCGATAATTTTAAATTTTTTTTAGAAAAGCTGTTACCCCCTTTAAAAATGCAAAAAAACTGGCACAGAAAATGAATTCTATACCAGTCTTTTTAAATTATAACAAATGATTCATATGGCCAATTTCCATTACCCAATAAGAACCAATAACTACGACAATCGCAATAAATGCTGCGAATAAAATATTACCGATTTGGATTTTACCATCGCGGCCTTCTGTCATATGCATGAACATCAGAAGCTGTAGGGCTGCCTGAATGAACGCAAAGATGAAAATAATAACTACCTTAACATTGGTTGTTAGCGTCGAATAAAGAGCCACCCAGACTGCTAGAAGCGTCAAAATAACCGATAGCGCAAAGCCAACAATATGTTTCCAAGGAATGCCACCTTCTGCATGTGCTGCATTTGATTTATTATTTTGTGTCATATTAGTTCACCATCCCTAGCAAATAGACACCGGTGAAAATGAAAATCCACACAACATCCAAGAAATGCCAGTATAAACTGGAAATAAATACTTTTGATGCTGTTTTTGGCGTCAAACCATGCATTTTAATTTGAATCAGAATAAAACTAATCCAGAAAATCCCGACCGTTACGTGAAGTCCATGTGTTCCTAGTAGAACGAAGAATGCTGACCAGTAAGAACCAACTTGCATCGTAACGCCTTCTGTCACATAGTGTGCAAACTCATAAAGCTCAAAGCCAACAAATCCCGCACCAAGAATCAGGGTAATAATCGAGTAAATCGTCAACATTTTCACATTGCCTTTACGCATCTCACCAATTGCAAGGCCACACGTAAAACTACTTGTTAATAGTAAAAATGTCATTATTAGCACTAGCCAAAGTTCGAACATTTCTGCTGGCGGATGACCCGCATTCGAGCCAGCCTTTCTCATAACAAAGTAAGTCGCGAAAAGTGTTGCAAACAACGCAATTTCGGCGCCAAGGAAAATCCAGAATCCAAGAATATTTAATCGACCTTGTTCTGATCTATATTCAATTGGCAGATTTTTATTTGTTTCTACAGATTCCATGGGTTCCCCTCCTTCACACCAGTCGCAAGTTCGCGCGCATTATGTTCTTCTGTTGCTTTAATTTCGTCCACTTCCACGTGGTAGCCATCGTTATTTTGGAACGAACGATAAATCATACATCCTAAAATACCAACAAGACCAATAATTCCCATCCAGTACCAGTAGAAGACTAGTCCAAAACCGGCAATGAAGAAGAAGACGGACATCACAAATCCAACCATGGTATTGCTCGGCATATGGATTGGTTTATAATTTTTATCATTTACATATGGATCGCCTTTTTGTTTTCTATTCCAGAAATCATCCAAGTCATTCCATTCTGGTAAAACAGCAAAGTTATATTTTGGAGGAACGGCGGAACTTGTAGCCCATTCAAGCGTACGAGCATCCCACGGGTCACCAGTAACTTCACGTTTAGAGTTTTTATAGCTGTAGTAGATGTTGTAGCAAAGAACTAAGAATGCTACGCCCATCAAGAATCCGCCCACTGTAGAGATAAAGTTAAGCGTTGTCCAGCCATCACCTTGTACGTAAGTGTAAATACGACGAGGCATACCATCAAGTCCTAGGAAATATTGCGGGAAGAAACAAACGTTAAATCCAACAACGAAAATCCAGAAGAACCATTTACCAATTTTTTCATTTAATCTGTAACCGACCATTTTTGGATACCAGTATGTAAGCCCGGCAAAGCAGGAAAACACGGTTCCGGCAATTAATACGTAGTGGAAATGAGATACTAAGAAATACGTATTGTGATATTGATAATCGGCCGCAGCCATCGCAAGCATAACCCCAGTTACCCCACCAACAACAAAGTTAGGGATAAAGGCAAGCGACCAAAGCATTGGCGTTGTAAAGGTTATTCGCCCTTTGTACATCGTAAAGAGCCAGTTGAATATCTTAATCCCGGTCGGAATCGCAATCATCATCGTTGTAATGGAGAAGAAGGAGTTAACAAGCGCCCCTGATCCCATTGTAAAGAAGTGATGGACCCAAACTAGGAAACTTAGTAAAGAAATAACTGCCATCGCGGCAACCATCGCCGGATAACCGAATAATTTTTTCCTCGAGAAAGTAGAAATAATCTCTGAGAAAATACCGAAAGCTGGCAAAATAACAATATATACTTCCGGATGCCCCCAAACCCAGAACAAGTTGGCCCACATCATCGGAAGCCCGCCATTCGTGAGTGTGAAGAATGCTGTCCCAAACAGTCGGTCAAATGACATTAAAGCAAGCGCCACTGTTAAAACTGGGAAAGCGAAAATAATGATCAAACTTGTAATTAATGAAGACCAAGTAAACATCGGCATTTTCATTAATGTCATACCTTTTGTACGCATTCTTAAAATCGTGACGAAAAAGTTAATCCCCGTCATCAGCGTACCAATACCAGCGATTTGAACACCTAGAAGATAGAAGTTAATTCCATATCCCGCGCTAAAATCTGTCGCAAGTGGCGCATAGTTTGTCCAACCAGCATCTGGCGAACCACCAATTACGAATGATAAGTTAAATAGCATCGCTCCCATAAAGAACGTCCAAAAACTCAAGTTGTTTAAAAATGGAAACGCTACATCACGCGCACCAATTTGAAGTGGTACGGCAATGTTCATCAACCCGATGATAAACGGCATCGCCATAAATAAAATCATAATCGTTCCATGAGTAGAAAATACTTCATTGTAATGCTGTGCGTCTAAAAATTTCATATCCGGTAAAGCGAGCTGGGTACGCATCATTAGCGCATCCACACCACCACGGAAAAACATTAAGACAGCAGCAAGCAAGTACATAATACCAATCTTTTTATGATCAACGGAAGAAATCCACTCTTTCATGAGCCACTTCCATTTTTTTGTATAAGTTAGTAACGCAACAACACCAATACTTACAAGTACGATAGAAATCTGCGCACCTAAAATCATCGGGTCGCCAGTTACGATAAACTCATTCCATTTCATGCCTTATGTCCCCCCTTTTACTTCCCTGCGTCATCCGATTCTTTTTTATTGAATTCATTTGTTTGGATGTCTTCTTCCATTTTCTTCATTTCGTCTTCGCGGTGTTTATCCTCGTGGTAACCTTCACCGTTTTTAATAATTTGCGGCTTCATATCATGACGCTCAAATTGCGGATTAGTTACTGTCACAGGACGAACCGGAAGCATTGGTTTGTCAGAAATGGTCGATTTAGTGTTCGGATTATGCGGATTTGTCATCTCATAACCAAAACGTTTGTAGGCATAGAAAACATACTCTGGATCAGCTGCTACATCAACAAATGCTAAATGCGTACCAGAATAAGTTTTTTGCTTCGAGCTTCCAGGAATTAGCAGACGGTCATAGATGTCTTGCGTAATAACTGGTGAGCTAGCTTTCGTTTCTTTTGCCCATTTTTTGAAATCTTTTTCAGATTGAGCTACTACATCAAAGCGTTGATCCGCAAAACCTTCGCCGTTGAAGTTTGCGTTACGGCCTTTATATGTACCAACTTCATCTGCTTGTAAATATAAATTCATCGTCATGCCAGACATCGCATATTTTTGTCCACCTAATTGAGGAACCCAAAAGCTTGTCATCGTATCTGCGGAAGTTAATTTGAATAATACAGGACGGTCGGTTGGAATGTTTACATAGTTCACCGTTTCAATCGACTCATCTGGATAACTAAAAATCCATTTCCAGTCTGCACTTGTTGCGTAAATAATAATTGGATCTTTATGCGAAGTCACTTTTGGTGCTTCTTCCCCTGCATAAATTGTTTTTACAGTCGGAATAGCTAGAGCAATAACGATTGCAACTGGAATCAATGTCCAAAAAATTTCCAGTTTTTTACTACCGTGCATATCCGGCTCATAGTTTGAAATGTCTTTCCGTTCGCGGTATTTAACCAACATAATCGTAAACAATACAAAAATCGTCAAAACAATAACCAGCATAAATATAATCGAATAAATAATTAAGTCCGACTGACCTTTTGCAACTGGCCCTTTTGGATTAAGTACCGTCAAGTCACCACAACCACTTATAAGGCCGGTAACCCCAAGTAGTGCCGTAAGTAGCAAAGATTTAAGTACCTTTGACACCCGAATCCCCTCTTTTCCTTTTGATGTTTTCTAATGTGTATTTTTGCGCAAAAATACCATTACCGGAGTGCTGAAAGAAGCTTGTTAGAACTCCTATGTAACTGAAAAAATGCTTTTACTATTTAGTTCTTTTAAAAAAACTCACAAACTTTTTTAAAAATTAATCAGCATTTTTAGAATCACTATGTTCATACTCTAACTCATTATATCTGATTTGATATCTTAGTTCAAAAACCTGATATATTAAATATTTCACAAACTTTTATTCTGTTCACTATTCCCTAGATTGTGAAATTCGAAACAAATTGTACATGGTTTTTATATGAAAAGTTGTTTTTCATGGTAAATTAGTTTTGTCGCATACTTTAATTCCACAGGGAGTGGTCGAGTGAGTAAAAAATTAAAGATATTTCGAATGATTGAATTAATAATTGGAATTATAGGTATTGTTTTACCATCCATATTATATTTCATGGATATTCTTTCTGGTGCAGAATCTGGCATTTTGACAGTTGTTGGTGTGGTTATTTTTAATCATGCAGATAATTTATCTAATAAAAATAATAAGACTGAAAAAAAGATTTAGTAATCAAACTAAAAGCCGAACAACTTTTATGTAAAAGTTGTTCGGCTTTATTAGTGATATCTCCATTATTCAGTAATTTGAACTCTCCCTGTATGGAAAGGTAAATGTTTAATACCAAGCGATTCCCACTCTTGAACTAATTTTTCGGCGAGCTCTTTTGTTTTCGAGAATGCGATTCCACAATCTCCTCCACCAGAGCCGGAAGATTTTCCTGCGCCGCCCATGTTTTCAGCTGAGTCCGCTAGTTCTTTTAGCAAGCTTGTTTCAATGTTGACGCCAGCTTTTGTTCCAAGTGCTTGAAGAATACGTCGATTTTCTTTGATAGAAGCATAAAGCAACTCTTCGTCTTTCGTGTGGAAAGCTTGAATCATTTGCTTCATGATTTCGTTATTTCTAGTTAAGAAATGTTGATAATTTTTGCTATCTTCTTGTTTAAACGCGTGAATTTGCGAAACAAGTTTGCCAGTACTCACAGGTGTGCCCGTCCAACCAACTGAAAATGTTGAAACTGGTTCTTCTAGTGTTTCGATTTGAAGCATTGGCCATGGTTCTTTCATAAACCATTCCAGTGATTTATACGCTAAACGATGCTTCACCCATTCTTGATCAAACGTCGTATACGCAATCCAGCCACCATACATACAAGATGCAATATCGCCACATGAGCCGTTTCCTTGAACGACTAAATGGGAAAGTGCAGCTAGTTTGAATTTTTTCAGCATGGATATTTCAGGATGGAATTTCGTCATCAGGGCGTTGATTACAGCTACCGTTGCAGCCGCGCTTGAACCTAGTCCGTATTTTGCGCCAGATTGGTCAATTAATTCTGTTTCAATGACCATTTTCACAGGTGTTAGCTCGATGCCTTCTGATTTTAGGAAAGTTGTCGCAATATTAATTGCTTCCGCTGTAAAAGTCCAATGTTCCCCGTCTGGTTTAAGTTCGCCGCCAACTGGCCATGAAACTGGATTTTCATAATGTGGAATCCACAATTCATTGCGCTCACTATCTTCTAGTGTCAGCGTTATATAACGGTTAACCGCAGTTAGAATGGCTGTGTGACCGGATTCTACAACCGCGTATTCACCAGCAACATATAATTTTCCGGGTATTTTAACCTGTAGTTTATTTTTCATCTGATATAACACTCGCTTCCTTACCAGCGTGGCAAATTAGAACATTTTTAGCCAAACCTGACAACTTCTCTGCTACGATATTTTCATTTTCACGTTCACAAATCACTTTCACATTAGGACCAGCATCCATTGTAAAATAGGCCGGTATGCCATTTTCGCGCAATTCTCTAACAGCATCCATTATTTCAAGTGACTGTGGTTGGAAATAAGTGAAAGGCGGCTCAGCGCCAAGTGTTGTCGCATGCATTTTCATACCGTTTCGCTCTGTGATTTCGCCAACTTTGATGAAATCTTCGTCCAAAATGGCTTGTTTCATTTCTTCCAAATCCGTCTTAGCAGCAGCTACCCAGTTTTCGAAAAATGGGGATGTTTCTACGGTTAAACGCATGCCATCACGGCTAGAAACTTTCTTTTCTTTGTCTGAAACAACTGCAACTACAAGCGACATTTTATCGCATAATTTGTTAGTAAAAGGTACCGCGAATGAATCACTGCCGTCCGCAAGTTCGCCTTTTTCCCAAATAACAAAATCGCCAAAAACCGAACGAGAAGCAGACCCAGAACCGAAACGAGCCAGTCTGGAAATATATTCTTTTGTGTCTTCTCTACCAGCAGCACTGGATCCTGCAAGCGCAAGTGCCGCAAATGCGGATGCTGATGAAGCAAGTCCGGCCGCTGTTGGTACGTGATTTTCGGAAGTGATTTTTGCTTTTGCTGTTAAGCCAAACTCTTCACGCATTTTATCTATAAAACGAGCTACTTTTGCATCCGTTTTTTGTTCATCGTTAAGAATAAATGTATCTTGGGCTAGATTTTCGTCCCATTCTATGGTTGTTTTTGTATAAAATTTATCTACCGTGAAGGATAAACTACTGTTTGCAGGTAGAATCAAGTGTTCATCGCGTTTTCCCCAGTATTTAATTAGCGCCACATTCGTGTGTGCGATGGCTGTCGCTCTCATAACTACCTTCTCCAATCGTAAAAATCCATTCTTGTGCGGCTCCAGCATCATGAAGCGCCTTCGTTATTTGTTCAGCGATTTCTTGATTTTTTGCTACAGCGATAATACATCCACCACGACCACCGCCTGTCAGTTTGGCCCCGTCCGCGCCGCTACTTCTAGCTACTTTAATTAATTTCTCTAAACTGCTATCGCTTACTGTCAAAGTTTCCAAATAAGTTTGTGCTTGATTCATTGCAGCACCAATCTTCACAGTGTCTGCATCGCCTTCTAAATGCGTCTTTATTTCCCGGGAAATATCGCCAAGTTGGTGAATTATTTTACCGATTTCAGCTTCGTTTTCTTTGTATAATACTTGAACATCCTTAACCGCGTCTCTCGTTTCGCTTGGAACGCCTGTATCTGCTACGACGAACGTGATTTTTTTAGGAAAGTGCATAATTTCTAGTTTTCGATCTCGCTCGTACCAAACTGGCTTTTCACTAACAACCGTAATGGCATCAACACCACTAGCATTACCGTGAGCAATTTTTTCTGCCGCATTAACGATTGCTAATAGTTTTTTCGAGTCTAATTCTTGATTGAAATATTTATATAAGCCGCGCGCAATACTCGTTGCTACTGCGGCACTTGAGCCTAATCCTCGTCCAATTGGAACGCCTGAATTCACATGAATAGAAACACATTCACCTTTTCCAATTTCATTTAAAACATCTACAACTAATGCTTTGATTCCCGCTAAGAAATCAGGCATATCTTCTAAATCACCTGTAAAAAATGCCGAAGAAAACTTGGTCTTTGTAGAAGTTTCTACATTTGTCGTTACTATTGCTTGTGTAAATGGGACTGAAATTGCCGGTTCTCCGTATACAACTGCATGTTCTCCGCATAATATCATTTTAGCTGTCCCAATGCCTGTAGCCAATGCACGCCAATCCTTTCTCCATCAAAATAATACAAACTTTAATACTTCATGATACCATAATTTTTTCACTAAAACCTTATTATAGAACTTTTTTTGACCCAAAACAATGACTGGCGCAACTTTTCCCGCGCCAATCACCTTTTAAATATCCATTTCTTGATATTGCTGCTGGAAAATACACATTCGAATTGCATCGTGGTAAGTTCCATCAACAAAAAATTCATCAATTAGTTCGCCTTCACGAATAAAACCAACTTTTTCATAGATGTGAATTGCTTTTTCATTTACTTTATCAACGACTAAATATAATTTATGCAAATTTAGCACGTGAAAAGCATATTTCATCGCGAGTTTTGTGGCAGAAACAGCGTAACCGTGTCCCTGAAACTTAGGATCAATAATAATTTGAAATTCCGCTCTTCGGTGAATATAATCAATTTCCATCAACTCGACTAATCCAACCATTTGGCCATCTAATTCTAAAATAAAACGGCGTTCTGACTGATCGTGAATGTGCTTGTCATATAACTCCTGAAGCTCGACAAATGCCTCATATGGCTCTTCAAACCAATACGACATAATCTTCGCATCATTATTTAACCGGTGAACAAATTTCAAATCTTCTCGTTCAAGCGGTCTAAGTTTTAAATCTCCACTCATTTTTCCACTCCTAAATTATAAAATTGGTGATAATAAACTGGAAAGAACTTCTTTTATACGCGTAAATAATGGCTTATTCTCCATATCTTTCATCGTAAATAATCGGCTATCTTCAAAATCTTTCTTGAAGTCGCGTTTTAAATGGTGCATAGCCTCGCTTTCATCATATAAGAATACCATTAATTCATGATTCAATCTAAAGCTACGTACATCAAAATTAGCAGTCCCAATAGCCGCACGCGTTCCATCCACTAACATTGCCTTTGCATGAACAAAAGAGTCATCGGCGTAGGCATACATTTTCGCGCCTGCTTCAATCATCGTTTTCACATAAGCGTTACTTCCGTGGAATGAAATCCCGCGATCGCCTTTTCCGGGGATTATAACCCGTACGTCAACGCCACTCATCGCAACCCGGCGAATAACCGCAAGTGATTCCTCGTCAGGAACAAAGTAGGGCGACACAATCCAAACGGACTCTTTAGCAGAATCAATTAAATCAAGCATCGAATCACGAACCCATTTTTCTTTATCGTATGGACCGCCGTAAATGACTTGCGCCCATTCATCGCCCATATCAACTGGTGAGAAATACTGTTTTAATCCGGTTTCGCTAATAAACCCGTCGGCAGCTCCAGCTCGATTTTCCATATAAATCCAATCGTTTAGGAAGGATTCTTGGAGTTCAATTACGGCTTGACCGGTGATTTTAATATGCGTATCGCGCCAAACACGGAAATCTGGCGTATTAGAGCGGTATTCTTCTCCAATGTTAAGTCCACCTGTGAAGCCTATTTGCCCATCAATCACGACAATTTTACGGTGATTTCTTAAATTAGCTGTTCTTACAATCCACGGTGAAGAAATCGGATCAAATGCGTGAATGCTAACGCCAGCTTCTTTTAAAGGGGCTAGAAAGGCTTTATGAAGTTTGCTTGAACCTAATCCATCAAACATAAATCTAACTTCGACGCCAGATTTTGCTTTTTCTACCAAAATATCTCGAATCTCGGTAGAAATTTCATCCGTTTTGAAAATATAGTATTGAATATGGATGTGGTTTTCCGCTTTTCTAAGCGCGTCTAAGAGCACTGGGAAAGTTTCTTCACCATTTGTCAGTATTTCGATTTTATTTCCCTTAATCGGCTCTATGGACGTTAAATGAGCAATTCTTTTAGATAGTCTTGGTAATTTTTCATTGGTGTTGTTTGGAATTGCATGAACTGCATTTATTAATTTAGCTTTTTCTGTTACTTGAGCTGTGCTGAATTTTCTAGTTGCTGGATTTCTGCCGAACACAAGGTAACTAATCGTTCCAAGCACAGGTAAAATGAAAATAACCGCAATCCAGGCGACTTTTGAGCTAGTATTCCGCTGATCAAATAGGAGTAGTCGAACCGTAATAACAACCCCGCATAATTGAATAATTGCACTTGTTACTAAGAAAAGTACAGCTGCTTGATTAATTAAAACGTATTCCACTAAAAATAAAACTACTGCTATAAACAGAAATTGGATCAGTTTGCGCATTTTTTTCAACTCTTCCCTTTTTTAGACGTATTAAAGATATTATACATAATATGTGACTAAAAAGCGCTTTTTTATACTGAAAAAAAGCTGGAAAATCGTTCTAATTCGCAAATTAGAGTCATTTCCAGCTTGGTTTTATTCTTCTATGTCGCTTCCAGGAGCATCTTCAAAACTTTCATCAGGAACTTGCGTAACTAATGTTTCGTCGATTTCTTCCTCAAGCTCAACTTCATCATCTTCTTTTGGAACTTTTGCAACAGTGGCTACTTTTTCATCTTCATCAAGACGAATTAGTTTAACACCCATTGCGCTACGACCTGTTTGTGATACGGTTTCGATTTCAAAACGAATCAAGACGCCGCTCACGGTCATTAGCATTAAGTCCTCTTCACCAGTAACAGTTTTCATTGCTACTAAGTTACCATTTTTCTCTGTGATTGTAACGGTTTTAACACCCATACCACCACGATTACGAAGCGGATACTGGGAAGCTGGCGTTTGTTTACCATAACCTTTTTCCGTTACAACGAGTACTTTTTCGTCATCTTCTAGTACTTCCATGCCGATAACTTCATCGTCTTCACGAAGTCTAATACCACGAACACCGGCAGCTGTACGGCCCATTACGCGGATATTTTCTTCTGGGAAGTAGATAGATTGTCCATGTTTCGTTGCGATAATCATGTTTTTGCTACCATCTGTCATTTGAACGGAAATAAGTTCATCATTTTCACGAAGTTCCACTGCACGAAGGCCACTTTGACGAATTTTCGCAAATTGAGAAAGGGTTGTACGCTTCACGACACCATGTTTCGTCGTGAAGAATAGGTAGCTATCATCGGTGAATTCGGATAGATTTATCACAGCATTCACTTGTTCTTGGCTTTCGATTCCAAGCAAGTTGATGATTGGGATACCTTTGGCGGTACGACCGTATTCAGGCACTTCATAACCTTTCGAACGGTATACTTTACCAGTGTTAGTGAAGAATAGTAACGTATCATGCGTGCTCGTTGCAACTAGGTGTTCTACGAAATCATCTTCATGTGTAGACATACCTTGAATACCACGACCACCACGACGCTGACTACGATAAGTCGATAATGGTAAACGTTTAATATAGCCACGTTTAGTTAGCGTAATTGCCACTTCTTCTTCTGGGATTAAGTCTTCATCTTCAAGGCTTACTAAATCACCAGCCAAGATTTCTGTACGACGTTTATCCGCATATTTAAGTTTGATTTCTTCTAATTCTTCACGAATAATTTCAAGAATACGCTCATCATCAGCTAAAATGGCTTTTAAATCGTTAATTAATGCCACTAAGTTTTGATATTCTTCTTCAATTTTTTCGCGTTCTAAACCTGTCAAACGTTGCAAACGCATATCTAAAATGGCTTGCGCTTGTTTGTCAGAAAGGTTGAATTGTGTCATCAAGCCTTCTTTAGCAACATCGGAAGTTTTTGATCCACGAATTAATTTAATAATCGCGTCAATGTTATCAAGCGCAATTCGTAAACCTTCTAAGATATGAGCACGTGCTTCTGCTTTACGAAGCTCAAATTCCGTACGGCGACGAATAACGACTTTTTGATGTTCCAAATAATAATAAAGAATTTCTTTTAAATTAAGCACTTTTGGATGATTGTCGACAAGTGCGAGCATATTAATACCAAAAGTAGTTTGAAGTGCTGTCATTTTGAATAAATTATTCACGATAACACTTGCGCTAATATCACGACGAACCTCAATAACAATGCGCATTCCGGAACGGTCAGACTCATCATTTAGGGAAGTAATACCGTCAATTTTCTTCTCACGAGCTAGTTCGGCAATACGTTCAACTAGGCGCGCTTTATTTACTTGGTAAGGAATTTCGGTGATAACGATTGTTTCTTTACCATTTTTCTTTTCTTCAATGTCAACACGACCACGAACGGTAATCGAACCACGACCACTTTCATAAGCGCGACGAATTCCGCTGCGTCCCATAATCATCCCAGCAGTAGGGAAGTCAGGTCCTGGGATATATTCCATTAAATCACGAATCGTAATTTCCGGGTCACGACTAAGCGCCAAAACACCGTCAATTACTTCACCAAGATGATGGGTAGGAATATTCGTAGCCATACCAACCGCGATACCGGACGAACCATTGACTAGTAAGTTAGGGAAACGCGCTGGCAAAATAACCGGCTCACGCTCGGAACCATCATAGTTATCAGCATAATCAATCGTATCTTTGTTAATATCGCGCAGTAGTTCCATCGAAATTTTTGACATACGTGCTTCTGTATAACGCATCGCTGCCGCCATATCGCCATCGACCGAACCAAAGTTACCATGTCCGTCAACTAGCATATTACGATAACTAAAATCTTGCGCCATCCGAACCATTGTAAAATAAACCGCTGTATCGCCGTGGGGGTGATATTTACCAATAACTTCCCCAACGATACGAGCCGATTTCTTATAGGCTTTATCAGAAGTCATACCTAAATCATTCATCGCATATAAAATACGACGGTGAACTGGTTTTAATCCGTCACGAACATCTGGTAGGGCACGGGCAACAATTACACTCATCGCGTAATCTAAGAATGAAGTCCGCATTTCTTTATTTAAGTTTATCTCTGTTATTCGTTGATTTGGTGTTTCTGCCATTGTTAGAGAAACCTCCCTTTCCAAAGTAAGGCTGAATCTAGTTCAAACCTTTTAAAAACAATTAATATCCCAATTATTACCCGGGAAATATTTATTAAACATCCAAGTTTTTAACGTATTGTGCGTTGTCTTCAATGAATTTACGACGAGGTTCCACGCGGTCACCCATCAACATTTCAAAAGTCTCATCGGCATCAATAGCGTCTTTGATATTGACTTGAAGTAGTGTACGGTGTTCAGGATTCATGGTTGTTTCCCAAAGTTGCTCAGGGTTCATTTCTCCAAGACCTTTATATCGTTGAATGCTGTATTTAGTGTCTCCATCAAGGGATGCTAGATAATCTTCTAATTGTCCATCACTATAAACGTACTCAACTTGTTTACCATGCTTAATTTGATAAAGCGGTGGCTGTGCAATATAAATATAACCTGCATCAAGCAGTGGACGCATATAACGATAAAATAGCGTAAGAAGTAGTGTACGAATATGTGCACCATCAACATCGGCATCAGTCATGATAATTAGTTTGTGGTAACGAGATTTAGAAACATCGAAATCTCCACCAAAACCAGTGCCCATCGCTGTAAAAATAGTTCGAATTTCTTCGTTAGCTAAAATGCGATCTAAACGTGCTTTTTCTACGTTCAAAATTTTACCACGAATCGGCAAAATCGCTTGGAATAAACGGTCACGACCTTGTTTAGCAGAACCACCGGCTGAGTCACCCTCAACGATGTAAAGTTCGCTGATTTCAGGGTTACGAGAAGAACAGTCAGCTAATTTACCTGGCAAGCTAGAAATTTCTAGGCCACTGCTTTTACGAGCAACTTCACGCGCGCGCTTAGCAGCCAGACGTGCACGAGAAGCCACAACGCCCTTCTCAACGATTTTTTTAGCAACATCTGGGTTTTCCATCATAAATTTATTTAAAGCCTCAGAAAACAGCTTATCGGTGATAGAACGAGCTTCTGAATTTCCAAGTTTTGTTTTTGTTTGTCCTTCAAACTGCGGATCTGGATGTTTGATGGAAATAATTGCTGTTAAACCTTCACGAACATCTTCACCAGAAAGGTTGTCATCACTATCTTTGAACAATTTATTACGGCGCGCATAGTCATTAATAACACGTGTTAGTGCCGTTTTAAATCCAGATTCGTGTGTTCCACCTTCATACGTATGAATGTTATTCGCAAATGAAATGATATTGCTTGAGAATCCAGTGTTATACTGCATAGAAATCTCAACCATAATGTCATCGCGTTCACCTTCCAAGTAAATTGGTGGCTCATGGATAACGTCTTTTGCTTTATTTAAATGCTCCACGTAAGAACGAATTCCGCCTTCGTAGTGGAAATTCTTACGTACTTTATGCTCGTCACGTTTGTCTTCAATCGAAATTGTTAAACCGCGATTCAAGAAAGCAAGTTCGCGCGTACGAGTACGAAGCGTGTCAAAATCAAATTCGGTTGTTTCTGTGAAAATTTGTGGATCTGGCGTAAAGTGAACAATTGTTCCACGGTAATCCGTTTCGCCTTGTTCTTCCATGTCCATCACAACATCACCGCGTTCAAAACGTTGGTAATATTTTTTGCCTTCACGATGAACGTGTACTTCAAGAGAGGTAGAAAGGGCATTAACTACTGATGCACCAACCCCGTGAAGTCCGCCTGATACTTTATATCCGCCACCGCCGAATTTACCACCGGCATGAAGAACGGTAAAGATAACTTCTACTGTTGGACGACCGATTTTTTCGTTAATCCCAGTTGGAATACCACGCCCGTTATCGCGAACAGTAATGCTGTTATCAGCTTCAATTGTAATTTCAATTTCTGTACAAAAACCAGCAAGGGCTTCATCGATTGCATTATCAACAATTTCCCATACAAGGTGATGGAGTCCGCGTTGACTAGTTGAACCAATGTACATACCAGGTCTTTTACGAACTGCTTCTAGGCCTTCTAGTACTTGTATTTGATCTTCGTTATAATCGGAAGCACTTTCCTGTACATTTGTAATATTTTCTTCTGACATTAATTATTCCACCGCACTTTCTTTTTCATCAAATTATATTAACCTAGATTAGGATTTTTTTACTGTACCTTTTTCTACATAGAAAGTTGTTGCTTGTTTGAGCGTTTCATGGTCGATCCCGCTCGTACTTGTTGTTGTCACAAAGGTTTGCACTTTTCCTTCAATAGCTCCGAGCAAATGTGATTGACGATAATCATCAAGTTCACTTAGCACATCATCAAGAAGAAGAACCGGATATTCACCAGTTTCTTCGTGGATTAGGTCAATTTCCGCTAGTTTTACAGAAAGTGCCGTTGTCCGTTGCTGGCCTTGCGAACCAAAATCTTGCACATTTTGCCCATTAATATAAAACAGAGAATCATCCCGATGTGGCCCAATAAGTGTGACACCACGGTCGATTTCTCTTTGTTTGATTGATTCCATTTTTTGGAGTAAATCTGCTTTCCACACTTCAGGATCGTCCCCATTTAGCGTGACGGAAGCTTTATACTCAATTTTTAGCGTTTCTAAGCCGCGTGAAATTTGGTGATGAATCGGCGCCGCATATGCTTCTAATTTTTGAATGAAATCAGCTCGTCTTTTCGTCAAATTAATGGCGACGTCAGCGAACTGTTCTGTCAAAATATCAAGCAACATTGGATCTACTTTGCGTTTCATTTGCAACATCTTCAAATATTGATTCCGTTGCTGCAAAATCCGCTGATATTCACTTAAATTATGCAAATAAATCGGCTGCATTTGCCCAATTTCCATATTTAAAAAGCGACGTCTAACTCCTGGCGCACCTTTTACAAGCGACAAATCTTCTGGGGCAAAAATGACCACGTTCAAGTTGCCGACATATTGGCTCAGTTTCTTTTGTTCCAAATGATTTACTTTAGCTCGCTTGCCTTTTTGGGTGATAGCTAGCTCTAAAGGCACTGATTGCCCGTGCTTCGCTATCCGACCTTCCATCTTGGCTTCTTCTTTTTCCCACATAATAAAATCTTTATCATTCGTTGTCCGATGTGACTTTGCCAGCGCAAGCATCAATACGGCTTCCAAAAGGTTGGTTTTACCTTGTGCATTCTCGCCAAGAAAAACATTTACAGATGGGGAAAATTCTAGTTCTAAGTTTTCGTAATTGCGGAAATTTCTTAAAACAATACTTTCTAAATGCATCTGCTATTTTCCTTGCTCAATTTTCACTTTTCCAACACCGGGAACTAAGATAACATCGCCATTACGAAGCTTTTTCCCCCGGCGATTGTCTTGCTCTCCGTTGATGTAAATCGTATTTTCACTAAGGTACGCTTTCGCCATTCCACCAGTCGAAACTACATCAATCATTTGTAAAAGTTGACCAAGCGTTACGAACTCGCTATTTATCTTCACTGTTTCAGCCAAAAATTTCACGCCCAATCTTTTTTTATCACTACCTTCTATTTTACTAAAGTTTTGCCAATAATACAAAGAATATTTTCATATATTCGTTTTTCAGCTTTTTTTAGCAAAACTAATGGGGGGATATTATTTATTCAAAAAAAGAAAATATGAGCTTCTCTGGCGTTTTTTCACTAAAATGGTTATTTTCGCCTGATAACTGCCTTTTTTTGCCATGCTCCTGATTTATATCTCCAAACTCCGAGCATCGTTGCGGTGATCCATGCAACCGGTGTAGCCCACCAAAGCCCTACGTAGCCAATATAAAGCGACAAAACAAATCCGATAACAAGTCGTGAAACCAACTCGAAAATCCCCATCGCTAAAGGAACCATCGCATCCCCAGTACCTCGCAATGTCTCACGAACAACAAATAAAATTCCGACTACAACATAAAATAACGACACAATAAGTAAGTAGCTCACACCAATATTGATAACTTCTGTCTCGCTTGAATCTACAAATAGTAATAAAAACTGCCGCGCGAAAAGTTGAACTAAAATTGTGATTCCAATACTGATAGCAGTCACGACTTTAATTCCTGACCAAAATCCTTCGCGTACGCGGTCAATTTTTCCAGCACCGATATTTTGACCAGCAAACATCGAAGAAGCTGCCCCGAAAGCAATTCCGGGTTGATATGTAAGTGAATCAATTCGACTCGCCGCCGTATAAGCCGCAACGACCGATGAACCGAATCCATTTATTAAACTTTGAAGAGCCATATTTCCGATAGAAATAAAGGATCCTTGTAATCCAGAAGGCAGCCCAATGCGCACCATTTCTTTGAGGAGTGGGGTGGAGAGCTTAAATTTCGCACGTTCTATCCGCATAAATGGCACATGGCGATAAGCATAGTAAATAACGGCAATTGCTGCCGCTGTTTGGGATAAAACCGTCGCAATCGCAGCCCCGCGAACGCCCATATCCATATAAACAACAAATAAAAAATCTAGTGCAATATTCATTAAAGAAGATAAAATCAAAAAAATCAGCGGAGTAATCGAATTTCCAAGCGCCCGAAGAATCGCCGCCATTCCGTTATACAAACTCATCGGTAAAATCCCGATAAATAGGGTGGTTAAAAAGATAGTAGAATCATCCAAAATATTTGCCGGGGTTCGCAACAAAATAAGAAGTGGCTTCGCAAGCAAAACGCCTGCAACCGTCAAAATAATCGCCGAAAAAACCACCGCATAAGTCGCCGTAGCAATAACATCTTTCAAACGATCATAATCTTTAAAGCCAAAATACTGCGCCACTACAACGGAAATCCCGCTCATAAGTCCAATAATCAAAGAAATCATAAAAAAATTGACCGAGTTTGTCGCGCCAACAGCAGCAAGCGCATCGACACTGACGAATTTCCCAACGATAACCGCATCAATCATCGTATAAAATTGCTGAAATAAGTTTCCAATCAACATCGGCATCGCGAATAAAAAGATTAATTTTGTCGGATTACCTGTTGTCATATCTTTCATCATGCTAAGAATTACCTCCATTTGCATAAATATACATTTCTAGCCAAAAACTGTACTATAACAAAAAAGAATCCGCCTTGAAACCAAGACGGATGTGCTTTTTGCGAGATTAGTAAGTTCTAACCGGCGTGATTAATTGTAAAATTTCATTTGGATTAGCTGCATCTTTTGGTCGAAGTACGAATGGTCGCATAGTACCAGAGAAGGAAATTTGAATATCATCACCTTCAAAAGCACGCAAAGCATCCATCATGTATTTACCGTTAAAAGATATTTTGATTTCTTCGCCCGTAAAGCTTTGGCTAAAGACATTTTCAGAAACATTCCCAACTTCCGGAGAATTGGAAGATACTTCTACTTGGCCATTTTCCAGTGTCATTAATTTAATAACGTTATTACGATTTTCGCGAGCAAGTAGGGACGCACGGTCAATTGCTTGTAAAAATGCTTTGGAATTAATGACTAATTCTGATTTAGTATCAGTTGGAATTAGACGAGATGTATCTGGGTAACTACCTTCAAGTAAACGAGAGTAGAATAGTAAATCTTTTAATTTAAAGAGAATTTGATTGTTTGCAAGTGTCATTTCAATTGATTCGCTTGCATCATCTAAAATTTTATTTAGTTCGGATAAGCTTTTTCCTGGAATAACAATGTTGTATTCTTCGTCAATGTTTGTTTCCAGTGGAATTTCACGTAATGCTAAACGGTGACTATCGGTTGCGACTGCACTCAGTTTATTGTCTTTAATAATCCAGTTAACACCTGTAAGTACTGGGCGAACTTCAATTGCTGAAACCGCAAATACTGTTTGGCGAACGATGTTTTTCAGTACATTAATTGGAATTTTGATAGTTTTACCATCAGTAACTTCTGGTAATTTAGGATATTCCATTGGATCTAAGCCGTTTAGTGTAAAAGAGGCTTGACCGGAACTAATGTTGGTTTGGTAATTAGAAGTTACTTCAATTTCTACATTTTCTTCTGGTAAACGACGAACGATATCGCCGAAGTATTTGGACTGAAGAACAATACCACCAAAACTTTCCACTTCTACAATTACTTCATCATTTTCAACTAATGGAATAAATGCTTCGATGGAAATATCGGAATCACTACCAGTTAGTGTTACACCTTCATCATTTACGACAATTTTTATTCCCGTTAATATTGGAATCGTTGTTCTTGCAGAGATGGCACGAGTAACTTCATTGACTGCTTGGACAAGACGATCACGTTCGATAACAAATTTCATGAGTATCCCCCATTTTTTTATATTTTGTAAAACCTCAAAAACCTTTAATTAATTAATAAAAAATCGTAGTAATAGTAATAGGCGCTGTGGATTTGTGGATAAGTAGGTTACAAGCCATGCGATATAAAGTTTTCCACATGTTGATAACTTGTGGGTAAGTATGTTTCAGTTATCCACATTGTACACAGGTCTATTAAAACATATTTTGTGCTTTTCTTAAATTTTTTTCAATTTCAGCAAGGTCATTTTTCAACACTTGATCGGTTTTTAGTAGTTGCGATATTTTTTCATGTGCATGGATGACGGTTGTATGATCTCGGCCACCAAATTCATCACCGATTTTTGGTAATGAGGCATCTGTAAGCTCTCTAGACAGATACATAGCGATTTGGCGCGGGAATGCGATACTTTTCGTCCGTTTTTTCGCTTTAAAATCTTCTAAACGAACGTGGAAATATTCACCGACTGCTTCTTGAATACCACTAATAGTAATAACTTGTGATTTAGAAGAGGGGATAATATCTTTTAGTGCTTCTGCTGCAAGACCAGCTGTTATATCTTTATTAACGAGGGAAGAGTAAGCAACTACTCGGATGAGTGCGCCTTCTAGCTCGCGAATATTCGAATCAATTTGGTTTGCGATATAAAGCATGACTTCATTTGGAATATCTAATCCGTCTGCTTTTGCTTTTTTACGTAAAATGGCGATCCGTGTTTCTAAGTCTGGTGGCGTAATATCAGTGATTAAGCCCCATTCAAAGCGGGATCTAAGTCGATCTTCCAGTGTTGGAATTTCTTTTGGTGGTCGGTCACTGGAAATAATAATTTGCTTTTGTTCATCATAAAGTGTGTTAAATGTATGGAAAAATTCCTCTTGTGTTCCTTCTTTACCGGCCAAAAATTGAATATCATCAATCAGTAAAACATCGACATTCCGGTATTTTGTGCGGAATTCTTCAGTTTTATTATCACGGATAGAGCTAATAAACTCATTCGTGAATTTTTCGCTGGAAAGGTACATTACTTTCGCATTATCTTTATGTTGTTGAACATAGTGGCCAACTGCGTGCATTAAATGTGTTTTGCCGAGGCCAACTCCTCCATAAATGAAGAGTGGATTATATGCTTTCGCTGGTGCTTCGGCTACTGCAAGTGATGCTGCGTGGGCGAATCTGTTCCCTGAACCAATGACAAAGGTATCAAAAACGTAACGCGGATTCAGCATATGTTTTCCAATTTCAATGCCATCTTCATCTAACGCTGGATTTGGTTTAATCACAGTGTATTCAAAGTTTTCTTCCTGCTCGCCATCAATAAAGCGGACATCAAATAAGCGACCAGTTATTTCTTGCAAAATGTTAGCGATAAATTGCGTGTAGCTTTTCTCTAACCAATCGCGAACAAAATTATTGGGCGCTGAAATAATAAACGTATTACCTTCTAATGAATGAGCCGTTGTTGATTTCATCCATGTATCGTAACTCGGTTTACTCATATTTTTTTTAACGATTTGCAGTGTTTCCTGCCAGATGTCTTCAATTGATTGCACTAGTAACCCCCCTTTTTTATGTAATGTAAATGGATGCTATAAAGTTATCCACAGATAGAAAAAGCTATGGATAAGGTTATCCAAACACTGTTAAAAAATTATCCACAAAGTAAAAATGGATTGTGGATAACTTTAGTTTTCCCCAGCTATATTTCTATTCGACAGGAATTATAATATCAGAAAATCACTCTGATAGCAAGGACTTACCAAATCTATCCACAAAACTGTCCAGATGTGAAAAACGGTTGTCCACAGCCAGTTAACTTGTGTATAACTTGTGTGTAAAGAAATCTGTAACGAAATTGTTAAAATTAATTATCCACAAGTCATTGTGTGTAATTAACCACTAATTGTGTATAAGTTTGAACTAAATCAAAAGGTTATCCACAATAAAAAGGCGTTATTCACGAGTTATCCACATTTTCTGGGAAAGGATTTCATTGCGACAATGTGTTAAACTATTTACCGAATACGAAAAAAAAAGACAAAAAATGAGGTTGTGAAAAATGATATTTCAACGGCTTTTGAAAACTAGAGATACAGAATTTTATCGGGTTATACAAAACGGGAATATTGATGACGTGTTTGGCTACTTATTAATTCACGACAAACGGGAACCAGCAGAGATTGATGATTTTACGGTATTTGCAAAAAGTAATATAAATAAAGAAGCTTTTTCAGTGAATATCAAGAAGAATCATTTTTACACGATGTTTTTTCACTTTACAGATTTAGAAGAAGAACAGGAAATTCCAAAATTTACAAAAGTAATTCGTTTTATAGAAGGTTTATTATCTTTTCAGCCAGAAACAAGTCATTATGTGGATAACTATTTAATAAAGGAAAAACTCATTTTTGAATATCCGGCTGAATTTGAGAAAATTGGGGAGTTTGCACAGTATTTAGTACAGATTTCCGGCCGAAAAATCGAAATCCCAGACACTACTAGAGAAAAATATATCTATTTAACACAATAATTTTTGAAAAATGGTTTTTCTCTCTATAAAAATATGGTATGATAGTGAACGGAGTCTAAATAGAAATTCGTCTAAATAGTATTGACAAAAAAGACCAGTTCACGTACAATATCTAAGACTGTCTAATAGATAAATTCGATTGGACCCTTTCATGGGAGGTGTAATTAATGAAAAGAACATATCAACCAAGTAAACGTAAAAGAAAAAAAGTGCATGGTTTCCGTACGCGTATGAGTACTAAAAACGGACGTAGAGTTTTAGCAAGTCGTCGTCGTAAAGGAAGAAAAGTTTTATCTGCGTAGACCACTGAAAACGACTCAGTGGTTTTTTTTTTGAAAAATCGCTGAGTCAAACGGCCTTATACTAAGATATGTAAGAAGATGGAGAATGTATGAAAAAAAAATATAGAATTAAAAAAAATGATGATTTTCAAAAAGTATTCCGAAGAGGAAAATCTTTTGCTAACCGTCAATTTGTTGTTTATACTTTAAAGCAAGAAGGATCGAATCATTTTCGAATTGGTTTATCGGTTAGTAAAAAAATTGGAAACGCTGTCTGCCGAAATCGGATTAAACGTTACATAAGACAATCATTCCATGAATTAGAAGGCCAAATCAATCCTGAAAATGAATATATTATCATCGCCAGAAAACCGGCGGCCAATATGGATTTTCATGAAGTAAAGAAAAGTTTGATTCATGTTTTAAAAGTGGGGCGTGTTTTAAAGCAAAAAGCAAACAATTCAAAATGAGTGGAAATTTGAAAAAGGCGAAATTGGAGGTTACATCAATTTGAAGAAGAAAAAGCGATTCAAACAGAAGTTGCTCATCGCAAGTCTTGTAATCGGATTAATGGCTGTACTTTCGGGTTGTGGCTATTCAACTGATCCAATTACATCAGAATCAACTGGATTTTGGAGTCACTATATCGTGTTCCCATTATCCTGGACTATTACATGGTTTTCCGATTTATTCGGGGGAAGTTACGCAGTCGGAATTATCGTTGTTACAATTTTAATTCGTCTACTTATCATGCCTTTAATGATCAAACAGCTGAAAAGCCAAAAAGCCATGACAAGCTTACAACCGAAAATCAAAGAACTACAAGAAAAATACTCGTCTAAAGATAATGAAACAAAACAAAAATTACAACAAGAAACAATGCGTCTATATCAAGAAAATAGCGTAAATCCAATGATGGGTTGTTTACCATTATTAATTCAAATGCCAATTCTACTAGGATTTTACCAAGCGATTAGTAGAACAGCAGAAATCAAAACAGATTCATTCTTATGGATGCAACTGGGAAATCCGGATCCATATTACATCTTGCCAATCGTTGCAGCACTAACGACATTCTTATCATCAAAAATTTCTATGATGGGGCAAACACAGCAAAATAAATCAATGGCAATGATTGTTTACATCATGCCAGTAATGATTCTATTTATGGGTATTACATTACCGTCTGCACTTGCTCTATACTGGATTATCGGTAACATTTTCACCGTATTCCAAACACTTTTAATTAATAATCCTTTTAAAAACAAACGCGAACAGGAGGCGCTGGCTGCTGCTCAACTTGCAGAAGATCGCTTGAAGAAAAAAGCAGCTAACATGAAAGCTTCCAAAAAAGGAGGTAAGAAAAGAAAGTGAGAGATTTAACTGCGCAAGGCTCAAACGTTGAAGAAGCTGTCCAAAATGCATTAGCCACTTTAGAAACAACACGCGACAAGGTCGAAGTAGAAGTTCTAGACGAAGGTAAAAAAGGTATTTTCGGAATTGGTTCCAGACTGGCTATGGTAAAAGTAATTGAAAAAGAAGATGGTATCCAAGTAGCGATTGATTATCTTTTAGATGTTGCTACCAAGATGGGTGCAGTAATCACGATCGATGTAGAAGAAGTTGGTAAAGATGTGAAGTTGCAAATTAAAGGTGACAGCTTAGGCATGCTAATCGGCAAACACGGCCAAACCCTTAATGCGCTTCAATACTTAACACAATTGATTGCTAATAAAACAACGAGCCAATACAAAAACATTATTGTTAATGTAGGGGACTACCGTGAAAGACGTCATGAAACATTAGTAATTTTAGCGAATAAAATGGCGGACAAAGCTCTTAAAACGAAGCGCGCTGTTCATTTAGAACCAATGCCTTCATTTGAAAGAAAAATTATTCATGCTATTTTAAGTGAGAATGAACAAATTGAAACGCATTCTGAAGGACGCGATCCTTATCGTTATATTGTGATTAAGCCAGTTCGGAAATAAATTTTGGAGACTGAGGTTTTTAGGAACCTCAGTCTTTTTTTAGGAGGGAATTAAGTGGTGGTTTATAAGGATTCGGTTAATGAAATGTGGCAAAAATATCGAGCTGCTAATCCGATGATTTCAAATAAATATGAAGCTTGGGCATTCGGTAATTCTGTGCGGATGGCTAATGAACTAGGCGCGCTTGTAATGAGTGGGATAAAAACAGGGACTAGTAGCCTGTTCTATTGGTATGACCAGGGCGGAGAAACGATGCCGTCAGTTGGTTCACATGTTGTTCTTTTAGACGGAGAAGAAGAGGCAATGGGGATCATTAAGTTGATTGGTGTAACGATTATGCCGTTTAATGAAGTTCCGGAAACTTTTGCTTATTTAGAAGGAGAAGGAGACCGGACGCTGGAATATTGGCGACAAGTTCATACTTCTTTTTTCATGAATGAATGTGTGGAGCTGGGGATACCGTTTGAAGAAGATGCTTTAGTGGTTTGCGAAGAGTTTGAGGTTGTATTTAAATAGAATGTTTCACGTGAAACATACAAAAAGAGCCATATATAGAAGGCTCTTTTTTTTAGATATTTTTTGGCAAACGGAATATTAGCAAGAAACAAACAACGAGAAGCGCTATATTAACGTACATACTCATCTGTAAGCTATCCGAAAATGCACTTGCTTTAGAGGTTGCCGTAGTATTCCCTAGTGTACGGAAAAATACAGAACCCACAACTGCAATACCGAAAGATGAACCAACTCGCTGTGCTGTATTAAACATACCACTTGCTCCGCCGCGTTCTATTCCGTGAACGGTGGAAAGTGTGAAGCTATTTAAAGGTGCAATAATCAAACCACTACCAATACCAGCAATAAATAATGGCAGGAAGAGTAACCAAGCGGAAAAAGCACCATCATGTAGATGAAACACAATCGAGACGGTTCCAAGACCAACAATAACTAGAGTTACGCCAAGCATTAAAAGTTTTCTCCCAAGTACAGGTATGAGGCGATAACTATTCGAAGCAGCAAGAACACTACCTAATGCAAATGGACTAATTGCCAGACCGGATAAAATAGCAGATCGGCTGAAACCAGTTTGCCAAGTTAACGATAGGACGAAAAAGATGCTCGTAAAGGCAGCAAAATATACTAGTGATAAGAGCATTCCGGAAACAAATTGGTTGTTTTTAAGTAAGTTAGGCGCAATTAATGGTTGATTTCCTTTCTTTTCTTGGTGAACGCTCCATTTATAAAGGATGATAAAGAGCGGGATAGATAGCGCCATTAAAAGATAGTCGATCGGTTTGAAATCATTTGCTCCGTTTGAAATAAGTGGGAATAGTAATAGTAAGAGTGCGATTGTAAGTAACCCAACGCCAGGTAAATCGAAGCTGATTTTTTTCGTGGAGATAGTTCTTTTTGGGAGATAAAGCATTGCTAGTACGAGCGTGACTAAGACAAAGGGGACATTAACAAAGAAAACTGCGCGCCAACCGTTTGTAGCTCCAAAAAGTTCAATTAAAAGTCCGCCAGTAAGAGGTCCAATCGCGGTTCCAACGCCAATAACGGAGCCCAGAATGCCGAAGATTTTCCCAAGACTTTTTCCAGAATACATATCCATAATCGTTGCATTAATTTGCGGGAAAAATAGTCCGGCAGCAAGTCCTTGTATTACCCGGGAAATAATTAAGCTATTTTCTGAATTAGCAAAGCCGGCCGTCACACTCATTATTAGAAATAAGGTAATACCAATAATATAGATGTTTTTTCTACCATATTTGTCACCAAGGCGGCCAGCTAAAATAAGTACAAGTCCAAAAGCGAGTGCATAGCCTGAAATAACCCACTCAATTGTTTCGCTGGTGGCATGAAGTGCGGTCGTAATATCTGGTAAGGCAACGTTGACAATTGTTGTATCTAGTAATGAAATAAAAGCGCCAAGCATAATCGAAATAAGTGCTAAAGTCTTACGTCTATCTGTTTGTTCCATAAATCATTCTCCTTTTTGAGATATTTTTCATTATAAACCTAAATGTTGAAAACTACTACGAATAAAGACGGTGCAAATGTTTCACGTGAAACATTTTACTTTACGAGTGAGATTTGATAAGCTTTTTCTATTAAAAAGGCGGGGGTAAATCTATGGAAAATCGCAAGCAAATGATAAAAACAGAACGACTTTTTTTAAGTGAAATGACGTTAGCTGATACCGAGATTTTGTTTGGTTATTGGTCAGATGATTCGGTTACTAGATATATGAACATTGAACCTTTTCAAAGTTTGCAGCCGGTAGAAGAAATGATTCGGATGCTAAGACAATTAGAAATCGAGGGAAAGGCGCTCAGATGCGTGATTATCTTACAAGCAACTGGGGAAATCATTGGCACATGCGGCTTTAATTATATCGATCACGAGAATCACCGTGCAGAAATTGCATATGACTTGGGAACGCGTTTTTGGAAACGAGGTTATGCGACGGAAGCAGTCAAATCATTGATGGAGTGGGGCAAAGATTCATTTGAATTGCACCGGATTGAAGCAAAAGTGGACCCGAGAAATACAGCTTCTATAGCATTATTGGAGAAGCTTGGTTTTTCAGAGGAAGGCTTACTTCGAGAGTATGAAAAAATTGGTGAAGTATACCAAGATGTGAAATTATTCTCGTGGATAGAGGGAAATTAGCAGCAATTGTGTCTAATTTTTTACTAAATAGTGTAGATAAACCGACAGTTGCTATCTCATAAAGATTTTGCCTTGTTTGTTCTATTTACTTATTGCTAAAATAGGGGTATCTAAAAAAATTTTAAGGAGATTACCAAATGTCAAAAGAATATTATTTTATAAAACCAGAATTAAGCTCTCCTGAAACAAAACAAGAAAACATTGCTTCTTGGTTAAACACACAAGATAAAGCTTTTTATGATACCCAAATCGCGCAAGAACGTGATTATTGCTTCTGGTGTAATATTGTAGAAACGGCTAAACCAAATTCTCGCACGAGTTATACTTCGATGGCTTATACGTTAAATGAGCCGAATATGCTTAACTCTGCTGGGAAAACTAGCTTTATTTTGTCGGAAGAAGAAGTATTGTATATTCACACTTTATCCGTTGTTCGTGATGGGAAAGTGATTGATAAATTAAATGATATTAATGTCAAAGTTTTGGACTATGTTCGTGATGATAATCAAGCGAGCTTTAACGACGAGAAAAAAGTAACCGTACTTATTCGCGATTTGCATTTGAATGATATTTTCATTATTGAAACATCCATTGAGCGCCAATATGAGGAAAGCAGCATTCGCAATCAATTTTTCCGCTGGATTTATTCGGCGCCAAATTCTTACTGGGCTTACGGAAAATATCGTTTTGAATTAAAAAATGAAACAGAGAAAAACTTAGAAACGAACTTCCATTATTTCCGAGACGAAGCGGGGACAATTTTAGAAAAAGATAAAGTGATGGTTCCGCATAACGAATCTTACACAATTGAAAAAGAAGATTATATTGGAGAAGACGCGAAAGAACTTGAACTTACGCCGTTTATTGATTTTGTTACGGAGCAGACGTATCCGGAAATCACCAAAACAATTAGTGATATTTATCAAAAATTCTATCAAGTAGAGCTTGCTGGATTTGCGGCTGATTTAGTGGCGGAGTTAGATGCGTTGCCGTCATTAGACCACAAAATTAAGCATGCGATCGATTTTGTTCAAAAAGAAGTATACTATTTATACAATGAAACAGAAATGGATGGACATGAGCCGCAAGCTGCTGAAGTCACTTATAATACAAAACAAGGGGACTGCAAAGCGAAAACAGTTCTTTTAAAAGTGATTTTAGATTATTTAGGCGTGGACTCGGAGCTTATTTTAGTTAACTATGGTAGTGATATATTCTTGCCAGTTTATACACCATCACCGTTCAACTTTGACCATGCGATTTTAAAAATAATGCATGAAGGTCAATTTTACTTTGTTGATGCGACAATGAGTAATGACCAAGGATTTTTAGCTAATCGTCAAAAAAATAGCTTTATGTATTATTTGGAAATTAAAGCTGGTACGGAATTACAAAAACAAGAACCGTTTGAAGATGAAGATCCATCTGTGGAAGAAAATTTCCGTTGTGATGTGAAAGGAAATGTGGCTGAAGTTATTTTTGAAAGAAAGTTACGCGGAGGAATGGCGAACGGATCGCGTGAAATGTTTAAAAATGAGTCTAATAAAGAGGTTCTTAGCCGTTATAATTTTACAACATATAAGTGTATGACGTTGTATAAAAACTTTGAAGAAAATGAAATTGAGCAGCATTTTAGTAATACTTCTGTTCAAATAGTTGAAGATAATAAGGACTTAAATGAGCTGTCTATAGTGTATAAAGCAACTATTACGGATCCATATGAAGTTGAAAAGAAAAAACGTTATTTACACTTTTGGAACTATGGCAACTTTATCGATGATGGTGCGGAGAAGCATTTCCATAAGGATTACCCATATTGGATTGATCGCAATGTTATCAAAACGGAGATTCATTTGACGACAGATCATGCTATCGATCAGCAAGATTCTTACACACGCCAAGAATGCGACATCAAGTCTAAGTATTTGAAACATCGTATGACGAAGAAAATTCACAAAAATGGTGCTTCTTGTTATTTAGAGTATCGTCCATATCACAACCTTGCTATTAAAGGGAAAGATTTGGAAGAATATATTAAAGCTAATAAACAAGTGCTTGATAGCAACTGGGGTATTGGTATTGATATCATTGAAGATGGTTTGTTTAAGAAATTAGGTAAGTTATTTAAATAAAATTAAAAAAGCATCCTTTATAAAAAGGGATGCTTTTTTTATAAATGGTCCCGACTGGTCTCGAACCAGCGACCCCCACCATGTCAAGGTGATACTCTCCCAACTGAGCTACAGGACCAAGGGGATTCAGAAAACAAGCTTAGGCTTTTATTTTCTGAATGGATTCGCGTTCAATCATTTCGGTTTTGATTATAGTAGCTTTTGGTACGTTTTTGTCTTGATGGATTAGGCGGAACAATAGGTTGGTTGCTTTTTTGCCTAATTTGTTAATGGGAATATCTATAGACGTTAGCGGCGGTGATAGGAATGAAGATGCTATTTTATCGTTATAGCCGATGACGGAAAAATCTGTTGGAATTTGTAAGTTTTTATCGGCTGCCATTTTGTAAATGCTAAGTACTTTTAAATCATCGGTTGCGAAAACTGCAGTTGGTTTATCTGGGCCTGCCATTAGTCTTAGTGCGGCTTTGTAGCTGTCTTCTATGCTATAGCCACTATCAATAATCCAGTCGTTACGCAGGTCTAGCTGATGGTCGAAAAGGCAACTACGGAAACCGGCAAGACGATCAATTGACACGTGATAATCAAGTGGAGCATGGATACAAGCAATTTTTTGATGACCTTGTTTGATTAAATGTTTCGTTAGAGCATAACTGTCGCCAAAATTGTCAGTGTCGACAGAGTAGATGTTTTTGTAATGTCCTTCGACTTTTCCGGTAACAACGATAGGGATGTTATAAGGATCTAATTGATGAAAAAAATCTTCGTCGGCTGGTGAACTCAGCATGATAATACCTTTGATCATTTTTTCTTGAATTTTGGAAAGGCATTTTTTAAGTTCGTCTTCGCTGTTTTTGGCAGTTTGGAGGATTAAGTCAAAATTTTCCAACTCAGCTTGAGTGGAAATCGATTGAATTATTTCGGAAAAAAATGGATTTCCAGTTGTGGTTGTAGTAGAGCGATTTGAGATAACCATAATGGCATCAAAACCCGAAGAAGTAAGTGCGCGTGCTAGTTTGCTTGGTTGATAGTTTAGTTCATCAATCGCTTCTAGTACTTTTTTGCGTGATTCTTCGGAGATGTTGGCTTGGTTATTTAGTACTCTGGATACCGTTGATTTTGAAACTCCCGCGTGTTTTGCTATGTCATATATGGTAGATGCCAAGGTAATCTTCCTTTCTTTCTCTCTCTAAATTGTTTCCGGTATCGGTTCCGGTCATTATCATCCATGTTTATATTACTCAATTTTTTGCTAAATGTCCAACTAGATGGTGCGCACGCATGGAAACTCGCTCTTACCAACATGTTAGAAAAAACATTTAAAATTGTGTTTGACAGAAAGCGCTTTCCATACTATAATTCTTCTTGTGGGAGCGCTCCCGGTTAGGAGGTAAATGATGACGAATTTAAGAAAACGACTTTCGCGGTTATATAGCGAAGATGTAGTGGAAAGTTTGGCAGCAAGAATCGAAGCACGGGTACAGCAAACGCAACAACGAAAGTTAACACGAAAAGATAAGTGGGACGAGAAAGATATTGTTTTAATTACATATGGGGACCAGTTTAAAGAGGATTCCCAAAAAACGTTAACAACTTTTAAGAAAATGTATGATAGTTATTTAAAATCGACTTTTGAGGTAGTTCATTTCTTGCCTTTTTATCCTTATTCTTCGGATGATGGGTTTTCGGTCATTGATTATAAAGCGGTGAATCCGGAGCTTGGTGATTGGACGGATATTAAAGAAATGGAGCAGTCGGCGCGCTTGATGTTCGATTTTGTTTGTAATCATATGTCGGCGAAAAGTGACTGGTTTAAGCGATATTTAGCGGGTGATGAGGAGTTTCAAAACTTCTTTGTGGAAATGGATCCGGATACGGACCTTAGTTCGGTAACGAGGCCGCGTGCGACGCCAGTACTTACGCCATTTCAGTTTGAGTCAGGCAAAGTAGGACATATTTGGACAACGTTTAGTGAGGATCAGATTGATTTGAACTTTGCTAGTCCGGAAGTGCTTTATAAGATGATTGATGTCTTGATGTTCTATTTAGAAGAAGGCGCGGAATATGTGCGACTTGATGCGGTTGGATTCATGTGGAAAGTGCCAGGAACGAGCTCGATTCACTTGGAAGAGACGCATGAAATCGTGAAATTATTTAGAGATTTAGTAGACATTGCAGCACCGGGGACGATTATTATAACCGAAACGAATGTGCCGCATGTTGATAATATTAGTTACTTTGGAAATGGTGAAAAAGAAGCGCATATGGTTTATCAATTCCCGCTTCCACCACTTGTGCTCCATGCGATACATCATGGCAATGCAGCGTTCCTCCGCAATTGGGCGGAAAATTTAGAGTTACCAGAAGGCAAGCGCACATTCTTCAATTTCCTTGCCTCACATGATGGGATTGGGTTAAATCCAGTGCGCGGCATTATTCCAGAAGCGGAAATTTTGGCGCTAGTGGATGATTTGGAGAAAGAAGGAGCACTTGTTTCTTATAAGCAAAATCCAGATGGTTCTAAGAGTCCTTATGAAATTAACGTGACGTACATGGATGCGTTAAGTAAACAAGCGGACACAGATGATTTGAGACTTGCAAGATTCCTTGTGGCTCATGCGGTACTGATGTCTATTCCAGGCGTTCCAGCCGTTTACGTTCAAAGTATTTTAGGAAGCCGCAACGATTATTTAGGCGTGGAAGCAACAAGCCATAATCGCTCTATTAATCGAAAAAAATACGACTTAGCGGAAATTACAGCTGAGTTGGAACAAACTGGCTCCTTACGAAAAGAAACATATGATGCGCTAACGAAATTAATTAGCACAAGAAAAGCGGAATCACTTTTCCATCCAGAAATCCCGATGGAAGTTTTAGAATCTACGGCGGAACTATTTGTTGTTAAACGCGCATCCGACGCAGAATCGATTATATTGATTCATAATTTATCAGAAAAAGAAGTGAGTTATTCACTAGACAGCGGTGTTTATACAAATCTTTATACGGGCTCCACGGTAACTGGGAGCGATTCCATAAAGCTTAGTGGCTATGAATTCTGCTGGCTAAAAACCAAAAATTACAGGGAGGAACAAAAATGAAGAAAAAGAGTCTTGTATTACTTGTTGTTGTGTTGGTTCTAAGTGCGGTTTTAGCTGCATGTGGAGGAAAAGGTTCTAGTAGTGAGGAAGTAACAATCGAATTTATGCATTCATCCGTTGAAAAAGAACGTTTAGATGTGATTAATCAATTAATTGCTGATTTTGAAAAAGAAAATCCAACAATTAAAATCAAACAAATTCCAGTTGAGGAAGATGCTTTTAATACAAAAGTTGTCACACTTGCTCGTTCTGGTAAACTTCCAGCAGTTATGGAAGTAAGCCAAGATTTTGCCAAAGTAATGGATAAAGATCAGTTGATTGACCAAGCGGCAGTAAAAGAAGTTATCGACTCTGTTGGAGAAGATAAATACTACGAAGGTGCAACAAACTTAGTACGTTCTGAAGATGGTAAAAGCTTTATCGCAGCTCCATTAAGCGGTTGGGTTCAAGGTATTTGGTATAACAAAAAAGCGTTAGCCGATGCTGGTTTTGAAGAACCAAAAAACTGGGCAGATATTGAAAAAGTAGCTAAAAAATTCACGAATAAAGCAGATAAAAAATACGGTATTGCTATTCCAACAGCAGAAAGCACTATGAGTGAGCAAGCATTCTCCCAATTCGCGCTTTCTAACAAAGCAAACGTTTTAGATGCAAAAGGTAATGTAACGATCGATACACCAGAAATGAAAGAAGCACTTCAATACTACAAAGATTTGTCAGCATACACTATGCCTGGTTCAAATGATGTAACGGAAATTAAAGATGCATTTATGAATGGAACAGTTCCAATGGCGATGTACTCTACGTATATCCTTCCATCCGTTTATGAAGAAGGCGACCCAAAAAACATCGGTTTTGCAATCCCAGAAGAAAAAGAAAAAGCAGTTTATGGAACAGTTTCTGGTTTAACTATTTCAGCAGGACTTGATGATGAGCAAAAGAAAGCAACGAAGAAATTTGTTGAATACTTGTCTCAACCGAAAAACATGGCAACTTGGGTATTAATGTCTCCAGGTGGCGCGCAACCAGTAAATAAAGAAGTAGTAGAACAAAAAGCATACAAAGAAAATGAAGTAATTAAATCGTTTGGTGATCTTCCAAATGAAATCGCAGCATCATTCAATGACATCCAAGTTTTCGGACTTGTTGACGGTAAAAACCTTACAAAAATGGGTGATATCACTAGCTCAGGCATCCTCGCACAAATGGTTAATAACGTAACTGTTGGCGGTGGCGATGTATCAGCGGACTTAAAAGCTGCACAGAAAAAAGCCGAAGAAGGTAAATAATCAAATAGCGGGGAGTGAGGCTCCCCGCCTTTTTTAACAGATTAGCACGTCGCTTTTTGATTTAAGGAGGCATTATGAAAACAAAAGTATATAAAAGGTCCGACTTTAAGTTAGCAATGATTTTACTTGCACCAAGTTTTGTTTTATTAGCAGCACTGGTTTTATATCCGATGATTTCAAATATCCAGATTAGTTTTTTAGATATGCCACTAAATCCGAATATTAAATCGGTCTTTATCGGTTTACAAAACTATATAGATATTTTGAAGGATCCAGAGTTTTATAAATCACTAGGTCTTACGGTGGCTTATACAGCACTTGTAGTGGTTGGAAGTACTGGGATGGGGCTACTTGTGGCGATATTCTTTAACCGCGAATTTCGCTTTAGAAGAACGGCTCGGTCGCTTATTATTTTGTCGTATGTAACACCATCTATTTCTCTTATTTTTGCATGGAAGTATATGTTTAATAATGGTTATGGCGTAATTAATTTTATGACAGTGGATGTGCTTCATATGTTCAAAGAAGCGCCACTATGGTTTGATAATCCAGTTTCTAGTTTCTTTTTAGTAACATTCTTTGCGATATGGCGTTATTTCCCGTATGCATTTATTTCGTTTTTGGCGATTTTGCAAACGGTCGATAAGTCGCTTTATGAGGCGGCTGATATGGACGGAGCGAACATTTGGGATAAATTCAAAATTGTTACTTTGCCAGCGATTATGCCGGTACTTGCGACAGTTATTACGCTTCGTGCGATTTGGATGTTCTATATGTTCACTGATGTATACTTACTCACGAATAAAGTAAATATCCTTGGAGTTTATTTATATAAAACAGCATTCGCATTCAATGATTTAGGAAAAGCAGCAGCGATTTCTGTGATATTATTTGTCATTATTTTTGTTGTTATTATTTTTGCAAGAAAGCGGGTGGATTTGAATGGCGGTAAGTAGTAAAAAGTCAAAAAGAACGAAGAAAATCGCATTTTATACGACGATGGTTGTATTTTTATGTATGACGTTGTTCCCATTTGCGATTATGTTAATGACTTCATTTAAGAGCAGCAAAGAAGCCATTTCCACGAATCCAACATTTTTCCCGAAAGAATTCACTTTCCAGCATTATATCGATATTTTTAATCCGGATATTTTTCCGTTTTTAACATACTTTAAAAATAGCTTGGTTGTTTCGCTTTTTGCGGCCGGAATTGCAGTTGTTTTGGGAATTTTAGGCGCTTATGCGTTGTCGAAATTACGCTTTAAAGGGCGAATGACGATTAATGCCAGTTTTTACACGGTTTACATGTTCTCTGGAATTTTGCTAATCGTTCCGTTGTTCAAAATAATTTCGAGTTTGGGATTATATGATACGGAAACGGCTTTAATTATCACGATGGTTGTACAAACACTACCAACCGCGGTATTTATGCTGAAAAGTTATTTTGACACGATTCCAACTGATATTGAAGAAGCCGCAATGATGGACGGGCTGAATCGCTTCCAGATTATTTTACGAATTATTGTTCCGCTTGCGATTTCAGGTATTGTTTCTGTATTTGTATATTGCTTCATGGTAGCTTGGAATGATTATCTGTTTGCTTCGATTTTCCTATCTAGCTCAGAGAAATTCACGTTACCAATTGGCTTGAATACACTATTTAGTACACCAGATTATATTTGGGGTAGAATGATGGCGGCATCGCTTGTTACGGCGCTTCCAGTCGTTATTATGTACGCAATTTCAGAACGATTTATCAAAGGAAACTTAACTGATGGTGGAGTTAAAGGATAAGAAAGGAAGTAATTTAAAATGAAAAAATTAGTAGCGACAGCGCCTCGTGTGGCGGCATTAGTAGAATATAATGATCGTGAAGTTTTAGAAGATGAAGTAAAAATCAAAGTACAATTCGCTTCTCCAAAACATGGTACCGAAGTAGTTGATTTTAGAGGAATTAGTCCTTTTATTGATGAAGAATTTTCACCAGAATGGAATCTATTTGTTTCACGTGAAACAAATAGTGCGCGAGGCATTGTATTTGGCGAGTTTCAGCTAGGTAACATGGTCGTTGGTGAAGTTGTGGAATGTGGGAGCCAAGTGACGGAATATGCGCTTGGGGATATCGTTTGTTCTTACGGACCCATTATGGAAACAGTTATTGTAAAAGCTGTTGATAATTATAAATTACGCAAATTGCCAAAAGGTGCTAATTGGAAAAATGCAGTTTGCTACGACCCGGCTCAATTTGCAATGAGTGGCGTGCGTGATGCACATGTTCGCGCGGGCGATTACGTTGTTGTTGTCGGACTTGGCGCGATTGGTCAAATTGCGATTCAACTAGCGAAAAAAGCTGGTGCAAGTGTTGTTATCGGGGTTGATCCACTTAGTCATCGTCGTGAAATCGCTGAAAAACATGGAGCAGATGCTACGTTTGATCCGATTACGACAGATGTTGGTTTAGAAGTGAAACGCCTTACTGGTAAACTTGGAGCAGATTCTATCATTGAAACAAGCGGTAATGCGGCGGCACTTCAAGCTGCGTTGCGCGGAATTGCATACGGCGGAACGATTTCTTACGTAGCATTCGCGAAACCTTTCCCAGAAGGCTTTAACCTAGGACGTGAAGCTCATTTCAACAATGCGAAAATCGTCTTTTCTCGTGCGGCTAGTGAGCCAAATCCGGATTATCCGCGTTGGGATCGTAAGCGTATCGAGGAAACTTGTTGGGAATTACTGATGAATGGGTACTTAGATTGCTCGGATATTATTGATCCAGTCGTTCCATTCGCTGATTCTGCTGAGAGCTACATGAAATATGTCGACCAACAACCTGATTTAAGTATTAAAATGGGGATTACCCTTTAAGGAGCGATAATAATGAAATTAGGCACACAAAACCAAGCATTTTTCCCGGAAAATATTGAAGAAAAATTTGCTTATGTAAAAGAAATGGGCTTTGAAGGTTTTGAAATTGATGGTAAATTGCTTGTTGAAAATTTGGATGAAGTAAAGAAGGCTATCGAAAAAACTGGGCTACCTGTTAGTACTGCATGTGGCGGTTATGATGGTTGGATTGGTGACTTCATTGAAGAGCGCAGACTGAACGGTTTAGAAGAAATTAAGGCGATTTTAGAAGCTTTAGCAGAAGTTGGCGGGCAAGGGATTGTTGTTCCAGCGGCGTGGGGAATGTTCACGTACCGCCTTCCACCAATGACTTCACCGCGTAGCCAAGCCGGCGATTTCAAAGCTGTGAGCGAGTCATTAATTTACTTGGATAAAATTGCTGGTGAGACTGGCACGAAAGTTTATCTTGAGCCGCTTAACAGATACCAAGATCACATGATTAATTTGCTGGGTGATGCGCAGAAATATATTGATGAAAATAATCTCAAAAATGTAGAAATTATCGCTGACTTCTATCATATGAACATTGAAGAAGATAGCATTCCAGCTGCACTTGAGATGTATAAAGCATCGATTGGTCATATTCATGTTGCTGATAATCATCGCTACCAACCAGGAAGCGGCAGCCTTGATTTTAAAACAAGTTTTGATCAACTGAAAAAGAATGGTTACAACGGATTTTTAACTTTTGAATGTCGTGTTCGCAGTGAAAATCCTGAACAAGCTTATAAAGATGCATTAGCACATTTAAAAAGCTGTTTAATTTAAAATAGAAAATCCGTCCCATTCAAAGCGGACGGATTTTTCTAAAAGGAGTTTCGGATAATGAAAAAAAGAGTTGCGATTATAGGCGCCGGACAAGTCGCTGAGAAGGTCCACGCTGCATATTATAAGACGAGAAATGAACTAGAGCTTGTGGCTGTTTGCGATCCAAGTATGGAACGCGGTGAAGAGTTCCGCGTGAACAATGGTTTTGAGAAGCATTTTGCTACAGCAGAAGAAATGTTTGCTACAGAAAAAATTGATATTGTGAGTATTTGTACGCCCAACCGGTTTCATTTTGACAATGTGATGCTGTCATTAGTACATGGGGCAGACGTAATGTGTGAAAAACCACCCGCAATGAGTGCGGCGGAAGCGAAAGCGATGTGGGAGCTGGCTGAGAAAAAAGGTGCAATTTTGGCGTATGATTTCCACCATCGTTTTTCCAGTGAAGCACAGTTTTTGAAGGAAAATTCGGCGCTTTTAGGTGAGATTTATTGTGTGAAGGCTACTGCGCTTCGTCGTTCTGGTGTCCCGGGTTGGGGAACGTTTACGAACAAAGAAATGCAAGGCGGGGGTCCATTGATTGATATGGGGATTCATATGCTTGATGCGGCGATGTTTGTCCTTGGTTTTCCAAAAGTGAAGAAAGTAACGGCAAAAAGTTTCCAAAAAATCGGGACGAAGAAAAGTGCTGGGACATTTGGTTCGTGGGATCCGAAAAAATATACAGTGGAAGATTCTTTATTCGGCTTTATTGAATTGGAAAATGGCGGATTGATTGAGCTTGATACTTCTTTTGCGTTACATATTAAACCGGAAAACATGCTAAATGTCGACTTTTTCGGTGATTTAGCTGGTGGAAGTTTATACCCGGCTGAAATTTATACAGATAATGCAGGTGCGTTTGAGTTATTGGAGAGCCTTGGTCAATTGGACGAAAATAAACACGAAAATAGTATGAAAGCCTTTGTTGATAGTGTTCTTGGTGATGGAAAAGTGGAGCTTGCTGGAGCAGAACAAGGTTATATCATCCAAAAAATCGTTGAAAGCTTATACGAATCGGCAGAAAAAGGTGAGAGTGTTTCTTTATGAGGAAAATAATCGAGAAGGAATTTGCATTAAATTATCTAAATAAATATGGTAGCCAAATGACTGTGGGAAATGGTTATTTGGGCGTGCGCGGTGCTCTTGAAGAAGAGTATCCGGAGCAAGTTCGCGGTATGTATGTGGCGGGAATTTATAATCGTCCGAGCGGTTCGATGAGTTCGGAGCTAGTGAATTTGCCGGATGTGACACGATTCCAAGTGACGCTTGATGGCGAAGTTTTTTCGATGCAAGCGGGAAAAGTCCACACATACGAACGTTTTTTAGATATGGACACAGGAGAATTAGTTCGCAAAATCACTTGGGAAAGTAGCGCGGGAAAAAAATACCAACTGAATTTTCACCGATTTGTTTCAAAAGAAATAAAACATGTTATCGCGGCTAAAGTGGAAATTACACCTTTGAGCGACAATATGAAAGTGAAAGTAAAGACTGGTATTGACGCGCAACAAACCAATTTTGGAACACAGCAGTTAGCGGAGTCGAGTTTGCGGATTTTTGATGAAGAATTGATGGTTGGCGAATACGAAACGATCGAGAGCAAACAGCGAATTACAATAGCAACAAAAGTGAACGAAAAAGGAATTTTCACTGCGAAAAATCGGCAATTGATGACCGAAGTGGAGCAAGAAATCGCTGTAAACCAAATGTTCACTTTGGAAAAACTAAGTGTGGTTAAAACTTCGCTAGACGAAGTGGACGCGGAATTTCCAAAAGAAAGCTATGCAGAACTGAAAGCGGCTTCGGAAACTATTTGGGCTGATTTTTGGGAGCATGCGGGTGTTCGCGTTAAGAGCACGAATGCGTTCGATCAGTTTGCGCTGGATTTTGCGTGCTATCATTTAGAAATTATGACGCCGAAAGAAGATTCCCGCTGTAGCGTTGGTGCGAAAGGGCTGACCGGGGAAGGATACAAGGGACATGTTTTTTGGGATACAGAAATTTTTATTATGCCATTTTTCCTTTATAATCAGCCGGAAATTGCCAAACAACTACTGCAATATCGTTATCTTCATTTGAAAGAAGCAAAAGAAAAAGCGGTGAAAAACGGCTATAATGGGGCGCTTTATCCGTGGGAAAGTGCATTCTCTGGTGAAGAAGAAACACCTGAATTTGCAGCGATTAACATTCGGACTGGAACGCGTCAAAAGGTAGCTTCGGCAATTTCGGAGCATCACTTAGTGGCGGACATTGCTTATGCGGTTTGTGAATATGAAGCGGCAACGGGTGATGCGCAGTTCATGGCTGATTGTGGCGCGGAATTGCTTCTTGAAACAGCGGAATTTTGGATTAGCCGTGCAACTAATCGTAATGGGCGCTTGGAAATCCTTGATGTAATTGGGCCTGACGAGTACACGGAGCATATCGATAATAATACTTATACGAATTACATGGCGCATTTCAATGTGAAAAAAGCGCTTGAATGGAATAAAGATAATAAAGCTTTCGCGGCTCAAGCAGAAAAATTCCTTGAAAATCTATATTTACCAGTCGAAAACGAAGCGGGCTTAATTCCACAAGATGATACTTTCTTGCAAAAAGACTGGATAAATTTAGATAAATATAAGGCGGCACAAGGCACGCAAGGAATTTTGCTAGATTATTCGCGTCAAGAAGTAAACGAATTACAAATTTTAAAACAAGCAGATTTAGTGATGTTGTTTTATCTTTTTCCTAAGATGTTTGCACCGGAAATCGTGAAGAAAAACCTAGATTATTATGAAAAACGAACGATTCATGATTCTTCTTTAAGTAAAGCGATTCATGCAATTGTGGAAAATCAAACTGGAAACCGTGCGCAAGCTTACCAGTTTTTCCAAGAAGCGTGTTTAATTGACCTTGGAAGTGAACCTCATTCATCTGATGACGGGCTTCATGCGGCGTCACTCGGCGCAATTTGGCTGGCGGTAGTTTTTGGATTTGCGGGCATTGATACTAGCGGGGAATTGCTGGAAATCGCGCCAAACTTACCGGATGCGTGGCAAGCTGTTGCGTTTGAATTTGCTTGGAAAGGCGAAACAATCTCGGTAGAAATCGCGCCAAATACACTGCAACTTTCAAAAAGTACAAAAAGCGTGCTAGAATTAGTTATCTACGGAGAAAAACAACAATTAACGGATACATTAACCATTAATTTGGAACAGAAGGATGTGTCTTTATGAAAATTGTCATTGCACCGGATTCATTTAAAGAAAGTTTGACGGCGCATGAGGTGGCAGAGTATATTAAAGAGGGCTTTCAAGAGGTTTATCCAGATGCAGATTATCATTTACTCCCTGTCAGTGATGGTGGGGAAGGTACGCTAGAGATTTTAAGTAATGCTTTAGGTGCGGAAAAAATGAAAATTGACGTGTCTGGACCTTTTGGTGACCAAATCTCAGCGCAAGTTGCGTTCACGGAAGGTAACAAAACAGCGCTGATTGAAATGGCCGAGGTTTGCGGTTTACACTTAGTTCCGACGAGCAAGCGAGACCCACTTCAAGTGAGCACAAAAGGCGTGGGCGAGCTAATTTTGCACGCGATAGAAAAAGGTGCAACCGAGATTATCATTGGTATTGGTGGAAGCGCTTCAAACGATGGCGGAATTGGCATGGCTAGCGCGCTTGGTTATGAATTCCTAGACGCAGAAAATAATGCGGTCGACTCAATTGGCGCTAATTTAGCAAAAATCGCAACGATTCGTTCTGAAAATGTAGCCGCTGAATTAAAGAATATCACGGTGAATATTGTGACCGATGTTGAAAATCCGCTTTGTGGGGAAACTGGCGCGTCGTATGTGTTTGGCCCGCAAAAAGGGTTAGCAGAAGCCGATTTGGCAAGTACAGATGAAGCCATGTGCCATTTTTATCAGTTAGCAAACCCAGCAATGGTTACAATGCCGCGAGCTGGTGCTGGTGGCGGAATTGGCGCTGGACTTGTGACATTTGCAGAAGCGAATTTGCTATCGGGAATTGATTTTGTAATTGAAGCACTTCAAATCAAAACCGTTTGCGAAGATGCCGACCTAGTCATCGTTGGTGAAGGGAAAATGGACGGCCAAACCGCTCAAGGAAAAGCCCCTGTAGGCGTTGCAAAAGTAGTGCCGAAAGAAACACCGGTTTTCGCAATTTGTGGAAGTGTTGGTGACGGCCTCGAAGCAGTTTATGAAGTCGGAATCAGCGCAGTATTTCCATCCATCGCCAAACCAGCAACTTTAGAAAATATACTTAAAGAAACACCAAATAATTTAAGAAGAACCGCGCGAAATGTGGCGGCAGTTTGGAAAGGACGAGTAGAATGACAACAGCATTAAAAGGAGTAGTTTTCGATTTAGATGGTGTCATCACAGATACAGCGCATTATCACTACTTAGCTTGGAAAAAAACAGCGGAAAGCATCGGAATTGAATTCGATGAAGCATTTAATGAAAATTTAAAAGGCGTAAGTAGAATTGACTCGCTACTGCTTATTTTGAAAAAGGGTGGACGCGAAAACGATTTTACACAAGAACAAATCGAAGCTCTTGCCGCAGATAAAAATGAGTTCTATGTGAGCTTATTGCAAGAAATTACGCCAGCTGATGTTTTGCCAGGAATTAAAGAGCTTATTGTGGCTCTTAAAAAGCAAAATCTTAAATGCGCGATTGCATCTGTTTCGAAAAATGCTCGTACGGTGTTAAGCGCGTTAGAAATGGAACAAGAATTTGATTATATTGTCGATGCTGCTAAAATCACTAAATCAAAACCTGATCCAGAAATTTTTGTGGAAGCGTGCCGAGGTTTGGACTTAGAAACGTCTGAAGTAGTCGGAGTTGAAGATGCTCAAGCTGGAATTGAAGCAATCAATGCAGCTGGAATTGTAAGTGTGGGTGTTGGTTCTGGTCTACGCGAGGCGGACATGACCTTGAAAAGTACAGGTTTGCTAGATTTACGCATTTTAGAGATATTACATAGCAAATAAAATGTTTCACGTGAAACAAAAGTGTCAAAAAATGAACAAAGAGCAAGATATATTGCTATTCTAAAACCCTTTACTTGACCACGATACAACTTTGGAATATTCTGAATGTGAGGTGGATATGTATGGCGATTATTTTTGCAAAAGAAGATGACTTGGAAGAGATTATTAGCAGCCATCCTAAAATATTACTTAACTTTTGGGCAGAGTGGTGTGCACCGTGCCGCTGCTTTTGGCCAACGCTTGAGCAATTCGCTGAGATGGAAGAAGGTAATGTCCAAGTTGTGAAAATTAATGTAGATAAACAACGTGCATTAGCTCAACAGTTTGATGTAAAAGGAATACCCAATTCGCTTGTTCTTGTTGATGGAGAAATTAAAGGCGCAATTGCTGGTATTGTCAGTTGTGATGAACTTAGAAGCAGATTTAAAAGTCTAGCAAAATAAAAATTCCGCGATACCAGTTAATGGTCGCGGAATTTTTTGTTTCACGTGAAACATTTATTATTTGAAAACGCGGAAACGATCAGCGTCATCGATGAATTCTTTTTCGCCAGCTTCTTGAACGATGTTACCAAACGGCATTTGCGCACGTAGGTTCCAGCTTGCAGGAATATTCCATTCAGCTTTAACAGCGTCGTCAATTAGTGGATTGTAATGTTGAAGAGACGCACCGATACCAGCGTTTGCAAGAGCAACCCATACAGAATGTTGTGCAATACCTGAAGATTGTTCGGACCATACAGGGAAGTTGTCTGCATATAGAGCGAAGTTTTCTTGTAAGCCTTCGATAACAGCAGTATCTTCAAAGAAAAGAACTGTTCCGTATCCAGCGCGGAAAGAACCAACTTTTTCTTCAGTAGCTGCAAAATTTTCAGCTGGTACGATTGCGCGTAAAGTATCTTCTACGATATTCCAAAGTTTATCATGGTTTTCTCCTAAAAGAATAACAGCGCGAGAACTTTGAGAGTTGAATGAAGATGGGCTATATTTAACAGCGTCTTTAATGATTTCTTCAATTTTGGAATCCTCTAGGGAAACGTTTTTGTCTAGTGCATAAATGGAACGACGAACTTTAATAGAATCTAAAAATGTATTAGTCATAATTATAAAACTCCTTTGTTAATGTTATTTACTTACATAAGTATAGCAACTATTTATTAATTTGCAAGTGTTTTTGTCGGAAAAAGATTATGTAAGCGCTAAACCGGTTCTGGCTCTTGCGAAAAAATTTTTTTAGCAAAATGCTTGATTTTAAGAACGTTTGTTCGTATAATGTGATTAAGAGGTGATAATTATGGTTATGGCAATCCAGAAAGAGCAAGTGCGGACAGCGAAGAATGCAGCTTTTTTAACGAGTCGGCCAGAAGTGGATTATTTAGAACGCGAGAGCTTTTTTATCACATTAAAAGATGCCATGAAGCGAGAATGGGTCGTTCGGTTAAGCTATTTTCAAGAAGCAGATGTTTCTTCTTTACGTCTAGCATCCTTTGAATATCCTTCCGCATTCCTTGGGCTTGGAGAACTTGAAAAACAAGATTTGGTGCCACTCGAAATAGATATGCTAACAGAAGAAGTTATTTTTAAGGACATAGTTGGGTATGAATATGTTATTGAATTTAGAGATATTATTGATGTGGAATTATTGTAGGAGCAGTCGTTTATTCGGCTGCTTTTCTTGTCAAAGAGGAAATTAATATGTATAATGGTTGTTATGACAATTATTGTTACGACAATGGAAAAGGGGATAGTAATGCGCGGATATTATGATGAAATCTCATTTGATGTGAATACGACAGCGAAGAAAATGCATTTGTTTTTGCTGCGTTCAATTGCGAGTTATGACGTGACGCCTGAGCAATGGTCTGTTTTAGAGGGAATTGAGGCGAACGAGCCAATTTCTCAAAAAGAGATTGCGCTTTGGACGAAGAAGGATACGCCGACTGTGAATCGCATTGTCGATGTTTTGCTTAGAAAAGAGCTTATTGTGCGGGAAATTAGTACAGAAGATAGACGGATTTCGCTGTTATCTTTAACTGAAAAAGGGCGAAAAGAGACGAACGAACTGCGAGATATCGTGGAAGCGAGTTGCGAAAAAATGTTTGCCGGAGTTGAGCGCGCGGATTTGGAGAAATTCACGGCTATTTTAAAGAACATTTCTACTAATATAGAGTAAAGAGGGGTAAATTTTGGAAAATAAGACAAGACTTTGGACGAAGGACTACGTATTTTTATTATTAGGAAGTGTGCTTTTATATATTGGATTTATGGTGTTTATGCCGACGTTACCGGCCCGGATTATTGAACTAGGCGGAACACAAATGCAAGCGAGTTTGGCGGTAGGGTTGTTTTCGATTGTAGCACTACTGATGCGAGCGATTGCGGGAAGTTGGAACGATAAATTTGGCCCGAAAGTATTAATTATTGTTGGTTTTTTGATTTTAATTTTAACGACGGTGAACTTTTATTGGTCAACTGCGGTTTCGGCCTTGCTTTTATTGCGGCTTTTTCACGGAGCTGGCTGGGGGATTGGAACGACGTCGATTGCCACCGGTGTTTCTAAATTAGTACCACCGAGCCGAACGGGAGAAGGCATTGGGTTTTACGGGCTTACAACTGCGCTTGGAATGTCACTGGCGCCGATTATTGCAATTTTAATTATGAATTATTTTTCTTTCGATGTTTTAGTGACGTTTTCGCTTGTTTTGATGGTGTTTATTTTAATTTTGATGACACAGTTGAAAATTCCAAAATCAGAAAAAGTCGTACATCATAAAATGAAATTGTTTGAGAAAACGGCGTTACTTCCGGCTGGATTATGTTTACTAATGGCGATTCCGCTTGGTGGGATTCAGACGTTTATGATGGTGTATGGGACGGAGCTTGGGATTTCGACGACTTGGGTTTACTTCATTGGACAAGCGATTATGGTGCTTGTGAGCCGCTTGTTTGCTGGGCGGCTTTATGATACGAAGGGGCACCGTTTTGTTGTTATTCCGGGCGCGCTTTCGATGATTATCGGGATATTGATTCTTTCGTTTGCAACGGGGGCAATCAGTTTGTTTATTGCATCGCTATTCTTTGGGCTAGGTTACGGGATGTCGCAACCGGCACTTCAAGCACTTGCTGTTGACCGAGCTGCACCTCACAATAAAGGTACCGCGAATGGGACGTTTCTTTCGGGGATGGATATTGGGATGGCTGTTGGTAGTTTTGGTCTGAGTATCGTGGCGACTTACTATAATTATGCGATCATGTACCGCACAGCAATTATTGCGCTTATCGTATTTTTTGCCGTGTATTGGTTTACTTTAGGACGAAAAGTGAAAAATAGCTAACATCTTTTGTGAAGCTGTTTTCAAATTTTAAAAGTGTGAGAATTGCTTTAAATAGCGGATTCTCGCGCTTTTTTTATATTGGAAAGTTTGAACATCACATTTATTTGTAGATTTAGTATAAATTTTCTGAAAAACAGCGCTGTTTCTGCTATAATATACAAAAGTACAAAAGGCAGTGTTTACTTTTAAGCGCTGAAAAATCCGAATATTGTGTGGAATATCACAGATTCGTTTTTTTAATTTCTTAAGGACAGAACTTCGAAAAGCATAAGTGGAACGAGGAAGGCTCATATCTGACCAATAAGTATTCTATTATTGGTGAAAATTTTTGGTAGTAATTGGGGAAATTTGATGACAGGAGAGATGTTGAGTGGAACGTGTTTATAATTTTTCGGCAGGTCCGGCAGTTTTACCAGTACCGGTACTTGAAAAGGTTCAAAGGGAGCTACTCTCTTACAATGGTTCAGGAATGTCAGTAATGGAGCTGAGTCACCGTTCAGAATTATTTCAAAACATCCTAGACGATGCGGAGAGCTTAATTCGAGAATTGATGGAGATTCCAGATAATTACAAAGTACTATTTTTGCAAGGTGGCGCGAGTTTGCAATTTAACATGGTGCCGATGAATCTTGCAAATGGTAAAAAAGCGGCTTATGTAAACACTGGATCTTGGGCGAAGAAAGCAATTTCTGAAGCCAAAAAAATTCAGGGTGTTGAGGTGGAAGTAGTTGCCTCATCGGAAGACCGCAATTTCAGCTATATTCCTGAAATTCCTACAGTTTCTAGTGATGTGGCTTACTTACATGTAACGACAAATAATACGATCGAAGGAACGGCGATGTTTGATGTGCCAGACTCAGCTGTCCCGGTCGTTGCGGATATGTCCTCCAATATTTTATCGAGCGTTTATGATGTGGAAAAATTCGGCTTAATTTATGCAGGAGCGCAAAAGAACATTGGGCCTGCTGGATTAACGCTTGTCATCGTGCGCGAAGATTTGATAGGGCAAGTAGAGGGGCTTCCTTCTATGTTAGATTTCAAAGTACAAGCCGAGAATGATTCCATGTATAACACACCACCAACGTTTGCCATTTATGTAGCGAAATTAGTATTTGAATGGATTAAAGAGCAAGGTGGCGTGGCTGGGATTGAAGCGTTAAATCGCAAAAAAGCGGCATTATTATATGATTATATTGATCAATCGGATTTCTTTTCTTCACCGGTCGAACCTTCTGCCAGATCGCTCACGAATGTTCCTTTTGTGACGAATTCTCAGGAGTTTGATAAAGCTTTTGTCAAAGAAGCTGAAGCAAATGGTTTTGAAAACTTGAAAGGACATCGCTCAGTGGGCGGGATGCGAGCAAGTCTTTACAATGCATTTCCAGTTGAAGGGGTGGAAGCTCTAATCGCCTTTATGGAAAAATTTGCCAATGCAAGAAAAGGGGGAGAAGTACGTGTTTAATATCCAAACGTTTAATGCTATCGCAAAAGAAGGCTTAAAGACATTTGATCTTGAAAAATATGTGATTGATGCGAATCAGCCAGCAGACGGGATTTTACTACGGAGTTACAACTTACACGATTTTGACTTTCCAGAAACAGTGAAGGCAGTTGCTAGAGCTGGTGCGGGGGTTAATAATATCCCAGTAGAAAATTGTTCAGAAAAAGGTATTGTTGTTTTCAACACGCCTGGCGCGAATGCCAATGCTGTGAAGGAGTTAGTCCTTGCGAGTTTATTCGTTTCGGCGCGCCCCATTTTGGAAGGAACGGAATGGGTGAAACAATTGCCGGCAGAAGATGATGTTGAGCAAAAAGTGGAAGCTGGTAAAAAAGCTTTTGCGGGGACAGAACTTGCTGGGAAAAAATTGGGGATTATTGGCTTGGGTGCAATAGGTGCTTTAGTTGCGAATGACGCTTTATCGCTTGGGATGGATGTGGTTGGTTATGATCCGTTCGTTTCGGTGGACACGGCTTGGAGAATTTCTAAAGAAGTGGAACGCGCGATGACGATAGAAGAAGTTTTAGCGACCTGTGATTATTTAACCGTTCATGTGCCTTTAACGGATAAAACGCGCGGTATGTTTAACGCGGATACGCTGCAATTAGTAAAAGATAATGCAGTTTTACTGAACTTTTCACGCGGCGAGTTAGTCGATGCTGCGTCTATGAGAGAAGCTTTGGATGATGGACTTTTACGTTTGTATATTACGGATTTTGCAACAAAAGAATTATTAAATCATAAAAAAGTGCATGTATTTCCACATTTAGGTGCATCGACGGAAGAAGCGGAGACCAACTGCGCAAAAATGGCTGCGAAAGAACTACAAGCTTATTTTGAAACGGGCAGCATTAAAAATTCTGTGAACTATCCAAATGTGGAAATGCCGTATAATGGGCATCCGCGAATTGGAATTTGCCACAAAAATATTCCAAATATGGTAGGGCAAATCACGACCGAACTTGGGAAATATTCTTTAAACATTTTAGATATGACCAATCGCAGTAAAAATGAATATGCCTACACGTTAATTGATATCGATAAAGAAACGCAAGCTAATTTGGAACAATTAAAGCAAGATTTGTTAGCTGTCCAAGGGGTTTTGCGTGTTCGACTTATTGAGCCCTTAGGTGTAACGGTTTAAAATTATTACCCGGGAAATAATGAGAGCATGAAACGTTGTGGTTATTGCCAAATGGGTTCATGCTCTTTTACTAAAAAGGAGGATAACAATGGTAAATATACGTCCATTTAAAGCAATTCGTCCAATTAAAAATTTAGCAGAAAAAGTGGCTTCATTGCCATATGATGTACTTAATTCGGATGAGGCGCGCGAACTTGGTGATGCAAATAAGTATTCTTTTTTACATATTGATAAGGCGGAAATTGATTTGGATCCGGCGATTTCCCCTTACGACCCAGCTGTTTATCAAAAAGCGGCTGACAATTTGGAGCAATTTGAGCTGGATGGTTGGCTTGGTAGAGAAGCAAATCCGGCATTTTATATTTATCAGCTGACGATGGATGGCCGTCCGCAAACGGGTCTTGTTGTTTGCACGTCGATTGATGATTATATGAACGGGAAGATTAAAAAACATGAGCTGACTCGTGAGGAAAAGGAGTTGGACCGGATTCGCCATGTCGATGTTTGTGATGCGAATACAAGTCCGATTTTCCTGACTTATCGTGGAAAAGAAGCGATTAATACGCTTGTTGAGTCTTGGGTGCGGGAAAATGAGCCGGAATATGACTTTGAGAGCTTCCACGGCGTCGCGCATAAGGTTTGGGCAATTACGGACGCACATATTCTAGAAGACCTGTCAGCGGCGTTCTCGGAAGTCCCAGCGCTATACATCGCAGACGGACATCATAGAACGGAGTCGGCGGTAAAAGTTGGTCTGAAACGGCGTGATGAGTTTCCGGAGGCTGGACCAGAAGCGGAATTCAATTTCTTTTTATCGGTTGTTTTCCCAGAAGAGCAATTAGAAATTCTTGATTATAATCGGGTTGTGAATGTGCCAATTGAAGTGGATTTCATTAGCAAAGTAGAGACTAGTTTTGATGTGGAGAAGGTTGGGAAAGAAGCATTTAAGCCAGAGAAGCCAAAACAAGTAGGGATGTATTTGGACGGAAATTGGTACAAACTTACAGCGAAAAGTGAAGTGATTCCAAATGATGTGATTGGGCAGCTAGATGTTTCGATATTGCAATCGCAAGTTTTAACGCCGATTTTTGGGATTGAAGATATTCGCCGCGATAACCGCATTGATTTTGTCGGTGGAATACGTGGATTGGGTGAGCTAGAGCGTCTCGTTGATAACGGTAGCCATTCGGTCGCATTTGCGATGTACCCACCAACAATGGACGATTTACTTAGTGTGGCAGATGCTTCGGAAATCATGCCGCCAAAATCGACTTGGTTTGAACCGAAATTATTAAGTGGGCTGTTTGTTCATGATTTAGAGAGCAAGTGATTTTTAGGATGAAGCATATTAGTTACTTTTATTCTGCGGAAAATGAGTCGGAAATAAACTTAGAGATATGGAAAGCGTTTATGAATAAAAGTGAAGCTGAGCGAGAAATCCATTTTGATTATACGGGTATCGTGTTTGATATTCAGTTGAGAGAGGTCGGGAAAGTGGACTTGCCGGAGCTGGTTGAAACGCTGCTTGAAGAGAACGGGATGGAAGCTTTGCCGGTTTTAGTTGTGAATGAGGAAGTATACAAGTATGGCGAGTTTTCTGTTATTGAGGCAGTTGAGGAATTGCTAGATGTGGGTGTTTCAATTCAAGTGGAAGAAGATTAAAATCAAAAAGCCGGTCGGGAAATTAATCCTGGCTGGCTTTTTTAAATGATACTAAAAAAATAAACTACTTAAGACAGACTAGAAACGGAAGCTTGTCTTAAATAGTTTATTTTGTGAAGAATAACCAACTTACATACAATATTGTACATGAGTGATAAACGGTCGAACCGTTTTTTCCTTTGAATAAATTTTAGCATTTTTGGTGGTAGTTGGCAAGATTCTATAAAACCCAACCAAAAACACTAGCGATTAATTTTCACGTCTATGATAATATAAAAGTGTCCGATTAAGTTAAACGAAGGAGTGAATCACGTGCCACATTTGAAAGATTATACGATTGGGATTCAACATATAAAGCAGCTGACTTCGGAAATTTCACTTGGAACAAAGTTGGTGTTTGCTATTTCTGGGCAAATAACTATCAAAATCTCGGAGCAGAAATTTTATTTACAGGAAGGCGATATTTTAGTTCTTGATCGCAATACTTTTTATACAATTGAAGGAAATGAAACTAATTTAATTATTGATTTAACTATTTCAGATACATTTTTTGCGCATTATTATGAGGATTATTTCCAGCATTCGTTTAAATTTTTCTCGAAGGAGAGTGACCCTGGGCGAGAGCGGGTTGTTGGGTCGTTACGAAAGTCAATTAGTGAGCTTTTGATTGCTTCGGCGACGAAAAAACGTGCCAATAAGTTAGAGGCGCAATCGGCATTGTTCCAGATTTTACTGTTGCTTACGCGCTTTTTGAAAAGAGGGATTCCGTCTTCGGCACGGAAAGAAGTTAATGATAAACGGATTTCGCGCATTATTCGGGAAGTGGAAGAACGATTTGATGAAGCCTTGTCTCTGCGTGAGTTTGCGCAAAAAGAATTTTTAAGCGAGGCGTATTTATCGCGTTATTTTAAAAAGACGACTGGGCTTGGTTTTTTGCAGTATTTGACGGAAGTTCGGTTGAAGCATGCGATTCAAGATTTGCTACATTCGGCGGAAAGTATTACGGAAATAGCGCTGAAAAATGGTTTTTCGAGTCAAAAGCATTTTTCGGAAGTGTTCAAGTTTCATTTTGAGTTAACGCCTAGCGAATATCGCATGGAACATCATTCGGAAACGAATTTGTTAATAGAAAATCGGGCGTCGCAAATGGGTGCTAGTATCGAACATATTGCGCCATCGCCGGAGATTTTAGTGAGGTTAGCGGGACTTTATTACGATGTGGAGCTTGGTAAGGAATTAAATAAAGCGCCTTTTGAGAAAAAGAAGATTGATATTACGGAAAAGGCGGCGCGCTCCCTTAGTAAGAATATGAACATATTGACGATTGGTGAGCTGAAAGAAGTCTTGAAGCATAACGTGCAAAAGCAGATTATTACGACACGTGATGAAATTGGGATAAATTATATTGGTATTCGTCATTTGTTTAGAGGTTCAACGTTCTTGCCTGAAACGGAAACGGATGAGTTAGTGCCGACTTCTTCGCCTTATGCTAATGCGGATTTAGCGCTCACTTTTTTAAAACAGCAGAATTTGCAGTTGTTTATTCGGTTGGAGTATCAAGATATTTTAGGTGATGAAGAAGCTGTTTTTGAGCGGTTGGATCATTTTTTAAGGCATTGTATTCAAGTTTTTGGGCGGGAATTTGTTTCTAAATGGCATTTTATGTTTTTTGAGCCGAAAAATACATATGCTGATAAAGAGGAGCTAAGAAAACTCTATTTGAAGCTATATCAAATTATAAAATCGCGTTTTCCTGCTATCCAAGTCGGAAATTTTGTCCCATTTTCGTTATCAAAAGATGCGGTTCCAGAGCGCCACACGTGGTTTTTAGAAGAAGCGGATAAAATTGATTTTGTTGCCTTTAATGCGAACCAAAATGAAGCGGTAGATTTTTCGAAAGAGGATACGCAGTCATTTTTAGTTTCGGAGGATCATTGTTTGTCGAAAACGCTGAAATTGAAGGCGTTCTTGAAGCATCATCATATTAATAAGCCGTTGATGTTGGTGAATTGGAATACGCTGTCGGGGAATACTAGGTATACGAATGGTACGTTTTTCCGGGGCGCGCTCGTTCTGAAAACGATGTTAGATTTGGTGCCGGAAGTGGATGCGTTAGGCTTTTGGATTAATACGGAGCTGCATGAGGGCGACGATAGCAAGTTAAATATTAGCCTTGATGGGATTGAAATGTTCCACTTTTTTAACGGAAAAAGGCCAGCGTTTTATTCAGTGAAATTTTTGAGACGGCTTAAAGGTGTTGTTGTGGCGGAAGGGCCGGACTTCATTATGACGAAGCATGTGGACGGTTATCAGCTGATTTTGATGAACTGTGCGACGATTAATCCGCGCTATTCGGTGGAGGAACGGTTCATTAAAGAAGAACAAAAAGAAATGCATATTCGGCTTACGGGGCTTGAGGCTGGTGATTATCAGGTCCGTAAATGGCAGTTTGACCGTGATAATGGGGCGCTTTATTCGAAGTATTGGCAGCTGAATAGTAAGTACGGGATGGATCAAGAAATTTTGGATTATATTGTGGATGTTTCTCAGCCAACGCTTACGGTGACGGATGAGTCGATTACGGAAGATTGGTCGTTTTACGCTTATTTAGATATTAATGCGGTTCATTTTTATGAGTTTAGAAGTTCGATTTAAAAAGTTCAACTAGTGCAGTTGAGCTTTTTTTATGCCTTCAACACCGAATTTTTGACATTGGCTGGTGCCGTTTAGAAAAGAAGAAAATTTCAAGCTAAAACTAAGCAAAAAAGCAAACTTCTTTTAGGATAAATTTTTTTATAATAAAGGTGTAGTAAAAATACGGATGTTTTGGCCAGCAGAAGTATTAAAAATGGAGGTTTGGAGAATGAAAGAGAAGTTGTTTCAAAAACTAGACGAAAAACGAGATCGTATGATAGAAATTCGTCGTTACTTACATGAGCACCCTGAACTTTCTTTTCAAGAGGAAAATACGGCGAAATATGTGGCAGATTTTTACAAAGATATGGACTGCGATGTGCGGACGCATGTTGGGGGAAATGGTGTTGTTGTAACGATTGACACAGGCAAGCCGGGTAAGACGCTTGCTATTCGCGCCGACTTTGATGCACTTCCTATCCATGAAGAAACTGGGTTAGCTTTTGCCTCTAAAAACCCTGGTGTAATGCACGCTTGTGGTCACGATGGTCATACAGCTTACATGCTTATTTTAGGTGAAACGCTTATCGAAATGAAACAAGAATTAACTGGGAAAATTGTTATTTTACATCAACATGCAGAAGAAACTCCTCCTGGTGGCGCGATTCAAATGATTAACGATGGCGCATTAGACGGCGTGGATAATGTACTGGGAATTCATGTTATGTCTACGATGAAAACAGGTGAGGTTTTCTACCGCGAAGGCGCGATTCAAACTGGTCGTTCTTATTTCAAACTTAAAGTTCAAGGTCAAGGTGGACATGGATCTTCTCCACATTTGGCAAATGATGCAATTGTGGCAGCTAGTGAATTCGTTGTCGCTGTTCAAACCGTTATTAGCCGCCGTTTGAACCCATTTGATGTTGGTTCGATTACGATTGGTTCTTTTGACGGGAAAGGTAGTTTTAATGTAATAAAGGATGCCGTGGAGCTTGAAGGTGATGTTCGCTCGATGTCTGAAGAGGCGCGCAACATTATTCAAAAAGAAATTACGCGTATCGTTAGCGGGATTGAAGCAATGTTTGGCGTTACTTGTGAACTGGATTACAAAAATGATTATCCTGTTTTAAATAACGACGAAGCTTTGACGGAGTTTGTTGTGAACTCAATTAAAGGCGCAGATATTCCAGAAATTACGGATGTTATACGCTGCGAACCGCAACCGCCATCGGAAGACTTTGCGTATTATGCAAAAGAGCGTCCGAGCTCATTTTTCTATGTTGGCGCGATGCCGGCGGATGGCCATTTTTACCCGCATCATCATCCAAAATTCGACATTAATGAAGATTCGCTATTAATTGCATCAAAAGCAATGGGAGCTTGTGTTGTAGATTACTTAAAAGGAGAGAATAACTAATGACATCAACTGCTTATAAAGGCACAAATAAACTTATTGTTGGGATTGTTTTCGGAGTTATCACGTTTTGGCTTTTTGCTCAATCAATGGTAAACATCATCCCAGCGGTACAATCGGATCTTGGGATTTCCTCAGATTTACTTAGTATCGCAATCAGCTTAACCGCGCTATTTTCAGGTATTTTTATTGTTGTAGCGGGTGGTATGGCTGATAAATTTGGTCGTGTAAAATTAACTTATATTGGACTTATTCTTAGCATTATCGGTTCACTACTACTTGTTGTGACTCAAGGTGCAACATTACTTATTATCGGTCGTATTATTCAAGGGCTTTCGGCTGCGTGTATTATGCCGGCAACTCTTGCACTAATGAAAGCTTATTTTGAAGGCGCGGACAGACAAAGAGCGCTTAGTTACTGGTCAATCGGCTCATGGGGCGGATCTGGTATTTGTTCATTCGCAGGTGGAGCAATCGCAACTTACATGGGTTGGCGCTGGATTTTCATTATTTCCATCGTATTCGCACTACTTGGAATGCTATTAATTAAAGGTACTCCAGAAAGCAAAGTTGTTCAAAATACGAAAGCAAAATTTGACTCAGTTGGACTTGTTCTTTTCGTTATCGCAATGGTTTGTTTAAATCTTATCATTACTCGTGGGGCTACATTTGGTTGGACAAGCCCAATTACAATCGCTATGCTTGTTGTTTTCCTAATTTCCGCGGGATTATTTTTCCGAGTGGAACTACGACAAGCCAATGGGTTTATTGATTTCTCGTTATTTAAAAATAAAGCTTATACAGGCGCAACACTTTCAAACTTCTTGTTAAATGCAGCAGCTGGAACACTTGTTGTTGCAAACACTTATGTACAAATTGGTCGTGGTTTTACGGCATTCCAATCAGGTTTACTTTCTATCGGTTATCTAGTTTGTGTACTTGGAATGATTCGTATCGGTGAAAAAATCTTGCAACGTGTTGGTGCGCGTAAACCAATGATTCTAGGTTCTGGAATTACAGCTGTTGGTATTGCATTAATGGCGCTAACGTTTGTACCGGGAACACTTTATACGGTACTTGTTTTTATCGGCTTTGCTTTATTCGGTATCGGACTGGGCATGTATGCAACACCTTCAACAGATACAGCGATTTCCAATGCACCGGAAGATAAAGTCGGAGTAGCTTCTGGTATTTACAAAATGGCAAGTTCGCTAGGTGGCTCATTCGGTGTGGCGATTTCCGCTACAATTTACGGAGTTATCGCACTTTCCGGAAATATTGATTTAGCTGCAATGGTTGGACTTTTAACAAATGTTGGTTTTTGTGTAGTGTCACTTATTGCTGTTGCGGTAACAACACCATCAGCGAAAAAAGCACTCGAATTAAAAGCTGCAAAAGAATAGGAGGCTGTATTTATCATGCGTACCAAGTTAATGAACATGCTTGAGGAACGAAAAGATGAAATCACTCAGATTAGACGTCATTTGCACGAACATCCTGAATTATCGTTTCATGAAGCAGAAACAGCAAAATTCATTCAAGATTTTTACAAAGGAAAAGATGTCGAAATGGCAACGGAAGTAGGTAATGGGCACGCGGTTGTTGTAACGATCGAAGGCGGCAAACCCGGAAAAACCATTGCTTTGCGCGCCGATTTTGATGCCCTTCCGATTGAAGAACAAACGGATTTACCATTTAAGTCCAAAAATCCTGGCGTAATGCACGCTTGTGGTCATGATGGACATACGGCTTATTTACTTGTACTAGCAGATTGTTTAATCCAGTTGAAAGAAAATATTCCTGGAACGATCAAAATTGTCCATCAACATGCCGAAGAAACACCACCCGGCGGAGCGAAAAGCGTTGTCGAGTCTGGTATTTTGGATGATGTGGACCAAATTTTTGGGATTCATGTATTTCCATTCGGTGAAAGTGGTCAAGTATTATATCATAGTGGCTACGCGATGGCTGGCCGCACCTATTTTAAATTAAAAATTCAAGGTGTTGGTGGGCATGGTTCATCTCCGCATATGGCGAATGACGCGATTGTTGCGGGTGCTTATTTTGTGACAGCCATTCAAACGGTTGTGAGCAGACGCTTGAACCCATTTGATACTGGTGTTATAACAATTGGTTCTTTTGACGGAAAAGGTAGTTTCAATGTAATTAAGGATGCCGTGGAGTTAGAAGGCGACGTTCGTTACATGAATACCGAAAATCGCGACAAAATGGATGCGGAAATCCACCGAATTGTGGCTGGTATTGAGGCGATGTTTGGCGTGAGCGTGGAATTAACGTATACGAATGATTATCCGCCACTTTATAATGACCCAGCTGTAACGGAACAAGTTATTGGTAGTTTGCAAAAAGGTCTTGGGGAGTACTTAACAGAAATCTCTGAATATGATATGCTTTCAGGGTCAGAAGATTTTGCATATTATCTACAAAAAATCCCGGGCGTCTTCTTCTACATTGGTGCAAAGCCAAAAAATGTCTCACATGCATATTTTAATCATCATCCGAAATTCGACATTGATGAAGATGCGTTGTTAGTTGCAGCTAAATCAGTTGCAGACGTTGTGTTAGATTATTATAAATTAAATGGATAATAGCTTTGAAAAGAGCATAGTCAGACTTTAAGAATCTGGTTATGCTCTTTTGTTAGTGGCGGGATTTAAAGAGGAGTGAATTCAAATGAATCAGGTAAAAGGAGAAAGGCATTCGCTAATGGTATTACTCGTTCTATTTATAGGTTATACCAGTGTATACGTGGACAAATATACTATCGGAATTTCGCTTGTAACTGTTTCTCAGGATTTAGGATTTGATCCAAGTCAAAAGGGTTTGATTTTAAGTGCTTTCTTTTTAGGATATACACTTTTTCAAATTCCAATGGGGTATTTAAATAATCGGATTGGCGCACGTCCTGTCCTTGCGATATCCATTATTATCGTCGGACTGTTCCTTATTATTTTTGGTTTTGGCTATTCCTTGCTGTTTTTGGTTGTTATTCGTTTCTTGTCCGGGGCGTTCGGACATGCGGGTTATCCGCCATCTGTCAGCAACTATATTTCTCTGCATATCCCATTAAATAAGCGTGGTTTTGCGCAATCGGCAATGCTCGCTTCCTCTGGTTTTGCGGCCTTTATTGGTCCACTTTTAATCGCACAACTATTACTATCAGTAGGTTGGCGTAATACATATTATTGGATTGGTATTGCAGTAATTTTGATTGGATTTTTGATTTTACTAGTGGTACCCAAAGCGCCAAAAATAGATTTAAACGCGCAAAAAGAAAAAATCAAAGTACCTTTCTCGGAACTTTTAAAAGACAAACAGTTGTGGATTCTGTTGTTATCGGCGCTATTTATCAATGCGGCTAACTACGGTTTAACAAGTTGGCTTGCTTCTTATTTGAGTGAGGTGCGAGGGATTTCTATTAGCCAAGTGAGTTATATTAGTTCTTTAGCAGGACTTTGTATTTTAATCGCGGGTGTTGTTGGTGGCTATTTTATTAGTCGCTTCTTCAAAGGAAAAGAGCCAATGGTTATTTTCACGTTTTGCGTACTTGGGGCGTTTACGGTGTACGGCGTGTATTTATTTGATCAGTTGACGCTTTCAATTATTTGCTTATGTTTATGCAATGTTTTCCTCATTATGGCCTTTACAACGCTGATGGGGCTGCCACACAAGTTGTTTAAACAGAGCCACATTGCGACAAAATATGCGGCTATTAATTCAGGCGGGGTTCTAGGCGGCTTTTTCGCACCGATGATTATTGGGGATTTGGTGAAAGCTACTAACTCCTACCAGTCTGCTTTTCTATTCTTGGCACTGACTTTATTAATGTCAGGAATTATTGTTCTAGCGATTAAAAAACGTTCCGTAATCAGTGAATAAAATAAAAGGAGGAAAACAAGATTGGCTTTGTTTTCCTCCTTTTTCATTAAGCTAATCCGCCATTGGTAAAAATGACTTGCCCATTGACCCAGCGTGCAGGTCCGGCTAAAAAGGCTACTGTTTCAGCGATATCATCCGGTTGTCCTAGGCGTTCGAGTGGTGTTGCTTTTGCTAAATTTTCAATCGTTTGCTCATCTTTCCCAGTTAAGAATAACGGGGTGGCAGTTGGGCCGGGAGCGACTGCGTTGACGGTAATATCTTTGCCACGAAGTTCGCGCGCGAGGATCAAAGTGAGCGACTCAACCGCAGCCTTGCTAGCCACATAAGCCCCATACGCTGGAAAATTGGTTCTGGTTACCGAAGTGGAGAAATTGATAATTGCGCCACCTGTTCGTACTCTAAGGGCAGCCTGCTTGGAAACAACAAAAGTGCCACGGACATTAGTTCGCTGAATCAGGTCAAACTCGTCCATATCTAAAGTAGCAATCGGACTTAATTTCATAATGCCGGCTGTATTAACGACGACATCAACCCCGCCATAATGAGCTTCAATTAAGTCAAATGCGCTAATCATCTGTGCCTCGTCCGCAACGTCGCCACCAACGCTAATCGCTTCTCCGCCAGCGGTTACAATCGTTTCGACCAGCGCTTCTGCTTTTGCCTTATTTCCAGCATAATGAACAGCAACCGCATAATCTTGCGCGACTAATTTTTCAACCACCGCTTTACCAATACCGCCAGAACCCCCTAAAATAAATGCAACACGTTTATTTGTCATGCTCTATTCGCTCCTTTAATTGCAATTTAGTTACTTTTTTTATTTTAAGTAACTTTATAGTTGGAAGTATACTCCTTTTAGTTACTTTGTCAAGGATTTGTAACTTTTTTAATTTCATGTATAATTAAAAGCAAAGACTGAGCGGAATCGAGGGTTTAAAATGGCGCGTTTATCACAAGAAATTATTTTGGATATGGCAGAGAAAATTATTTATGAAAAAGGGATGGAGAAAACGACCCTTTACGATATTGCCGGGAATTTGAACGTCACACATGCGGCGCTTTATAAGCATTACCGAAACAAGGAAGACTTATTTCAAAAGCTGGCATTACGTTGGTTGGAGGAGACTTCACGGGAGATTTTCGCGTGGAATTCGGCGGCTGGACAATCACCGGACGATGCGCTTCACGATTGGCTCTGGCTCTTGGCTGGGACGAAGAAAAAACTGTATGCAACTGACCAGAAAATGTTTTTACTTTACACCGATTATATTGAACAAAATGAAGCCTTAGTGAAGAATCATGTAGAGCATTTAGCGCAAAAAGCAGAGGAAGTTAGCGGGCGGAAGGAACAAGGCGCTGCGATTATAACGGCGTTCATTTATTTTCACAATCCTTATTTTGCGAATCGTTGGGAGCAAGAGGGGCATGAGGAGTTATTTGAGCGTGTTTGGCAGTTGGTTAAGTGACAAAAAGGGATATTGCTTTGGAGCAAATCCCTTTTTTATTATGACTAAAACCCAACTGCCATCAACTTCTCTGTATCCTTAAACCGTTTCTCCGCAGTATCCGCACCCAAAACAATTGAAATCACACGCTTTCCGTTGCGCTCAGCCGTTCCAATAAAACAATACCCAGCTTCATCGGTAAATCCTGTTTTTAGCCCGTCTAGCCCTTGTATGGCACCGATCAAATCGTTGGTTGATTCGAGTTTGGCTCCTTCTTCGGTTATGATGCTGGACTTGGAAGTTGTTTCAAGCACCTCAGAATGAGTGGAAATTAATTTAGATGATAGCAAAAATAAATCTTTTGTAGTAGAAACAGCCATTTCCCCATCAACATCAAGCCCGCTGGCACTGACAAATCTAGTTTTATTAGACAATCCGAGTTTTTTCGCCTCATTATTCATTTTTTGAGGGAAATTCGCTCCTTCCAAACGGTCACCTAACGTCTCGGCGGCATCATTTGCAGACATGACAAGCATCGCGCTATATAAATCCCTGACCGACCACGTTCTTTTTTGCGTAATCGCGTAAAGTGAAACTGCAGAGGGATCATCGAGTCGAACGAGATCAAGTTGCTCGTCCCACGATAATTTTTTGTTATCCACAGCCTCAAGAACTAAAAAAGCAGTCATTAATTTTGTTAAACTTGCGATTGGCATGACTTTATCGGCATTTTTTTCATATAACATTTTGCCATTTTCGACTGAAAAGACCGCGGCAGCTTTGGCTGATAAATATACGTCTGGTTGCTTCGCGGAACACGATGAGAGTAGTAATAGACCTATTAGCAGCACCCAAGTAAGTTTATGTATTTTCATTTTTTCTCCTCCTTTTGACTTTAGTATAGAGAAAAAGAATTGAGTTAAAGCCAAGGAAGTAGAAGGATATGTTAAAGCTTTGGTCGGAAAATTTAAGTTTTCTTAACTAGTAGAGATAAAACTATTGTTATTCACATGTGGATAAGTTAAAATGGTAGGGATGAATTTTTATTAACGGTTTTTCTGTGGATATGTTAATAAGTCTATGGATAACCTTCAAAATACTAACAATTTAATTGCTTTGGTCAAAGCGGAGCGTAAGTTGTTGAAAATGCACAAAATCATGTGCCAAAATTTATTCAAAATAGGATAAAGCTTATTTGAGCTGGAATTCTAATGAGAAAGGATGAGTAAAGAGTGGAATTTGATACTATTGCTGCAATCTCAACACCGCCGGGAGAAGGGGCCATTGCTATTATTCGATTAAGCGGTCCAGAGGCGATTCAGATAGCGGATCGTATTTTTTATGCCAAAAATAGTTTAAGTGATGCGGAAAGTCACACCATTCATTATGGTCATATAAAAGAAGACGGCGAAGTGATTGAGGAAGTGATGGCGACAGTTATGCGCGCCCCGCGGACTTTCACACGGGAAGATGTCGTCGAAATAAATGCTCATGGCGGAATCGTTTCCGTGAATCGCGTATTGCAATTGTTACTTCGAAACGGCGCCAGTCTAGCTGAGCCGGGTGAGTTTACAAAGCGCGCATTTTTAAATGGAAGAATTGATTTATCGCAAGCGGAGGCTGTGATGGATTTAATTCGCGCCAAGACAGACCGGGCGATGGGCGTTGCAATTAGACAAATGGACGGAAATCTTTCACGGTTGATTCGCAATTTGCGCCAAGAAATTTTGGATGCACTTGCGCAAGTCGAAGTAAATATCGACTATCCTGAATACGACGATGTGGAAGAAATGACCCAGCGAATGTTACTGGAGAAAACCGAGTTAGTTCGTGCTTCCGTCGAGCAACTTTTACAAACAGTAAGCCAAGGGAAAATTCTCCGCGAAGGACTGGCAACAGCTATTATCGGTCGACCAAACGTGGGTAAATCGTCCTTGCTTAACCAATTGATTCAAGAAGAAAAAGCGATCGTCACGGATATTGCTGGGACAACGCGAGATATTATAGAAGAATACGTCAATGTTCGCGGTGTTCCGCTGCGTTTGATCGATACAGCTGGAATTCGCGAAACAGAAGACATCGTCGAAAAAATCGGCGTAGAACGTTCAAGAAAAGCGCTAGCGGATGCGGACTTTATCCTGTTAGTATTAAACCAAAATGAAGAGCTAACTGCGGAAGATGAAGCGTTATTTGAAGCAGCTGCGGGTCATAATTATGTGGTTGTTTTAAATAAAACCGATTTGGAAACAAAGCTTGATATAGAAAAAGTGCGTGAAATCGCCGGTGAAAATCCGATTGTCGCGACGTCTTTAGTGAACGATGAAGGTTTAGAGGCTTTAGAAGAAGCAATCAAAACGCTATTTTTTGCGGGTGATATTGATGCCGGCGATGCAACTTATGTGTCGAATGTCCGCCATATTGCGCTTCTTCATCAAGCACTGGAAGCGTTAAATGCTGTTACAACCGGAATTCAGCTCGGCATGCCGGTGGATATCGTCCAGATCGATATGACTCGCGCATGGGATTTACTAGGTGAAATTACTGGTGATTCTGTCCAAGATGAATTACTCGATCAGCTGTTTAACCAATTTTGCCTCGGAAAATGATTTTTTAGGAGATGTTTTTATAAAATGCAAACCTATGATGCAGGAACTTTTGACGTCATCGTTGTTGGTGCAGGCCATGCGGGTGTAGAAGCAGGTCTTGCCAGTGGTCGGATGGGCGCCAAAACACTGATGTTAACAATAAATTTAGATATGGTCGCTTTTATGCCATGTAATCCTTCTGTTGGAGGTCCAGCAAAAGGCGTAGTTGTGCGCGAAATTGATGCTCTCGGCGGCGAAATGGGTCGCAATACAGACAAAACCTACATCCAAATGCGGATGCTAAATACAGGTAAAGGCCCGGCTGTTCGCGCATTGCGTGCTCAAGCAGACAAATGGGATTACCAACACGAAATGAAACACACAATTGAAAAAGAAGAAAATATCACTTTGCGCCAAGGACTTGTTGACCGTTTAGTTATTGAAGATGGCGTGTGTAAAGGCGTTATCACAAACAGCGGCGCGGTTTACTACGCGAAAACAGTCGTTATTACGACAGGAACTTTCTCGCGCGGCGAAATTATTGTCGGCGAACTGCGCTACTCAAGTGGTCCGAATAACCAACAACCATCTGTGAAACTTTCGGAGCATCTAGAAGAACTAGGCTTTGAACTACGCCGTTTTAAAACAGGAACACCACCACGAGTAAAATCAAGTACAATTGATTACTCAAAAACAGAAGAACAACCAGGTGACAATCATCCGCGCGCGTTTAGTTTTGATACAGTGGAAATGATGCTCGATCAACTACCTTGTTGGTTAACTTATACCAACGAAACAACGCATGAAATAATCCAAGCCAATTTGCACCGTTCACCGATGTTTACGGCGACGAAAAAAGGTACTGGCGCAAGATATTGCCCATCCATTGAAGATAAAATCGTTCGTTTCAGCGACAAACCAAGACACCAAATCTTCCTTGAACCAGAAGGCAAAAATACCGAAGAAGTATATGTCCAAGGTCTTTCCACAAGTTTACCAGAAGAAGTACAACGCGAAATGTTAAGAAGCATTCCGGGACTTGAAAATGTCGAAATGATGCGCGTTGGCTATGCAATCGAATATGATGCAGTGATGCCTGACCAACTGTGGCCATCACTTGAAACCAAATTAGTCGAGGGACTTTTCACAGCCGGCCAAATTAATGGTACAAGTGGTTATGAAGAAGCAGCTGGCCAAGGCTTAATGGCAGGAATTAATGCCGCACGCAAAGTCTTTGAAAAAGAACCAGTTATCCTCGGTCGCGACCAAGCTTATATCGGCGTTTTGATTGACGATTTAGTAACAAAAGGAACAGAAGAGCCGTACCGCTTGCTTACTTCCCGTGCTGAGTATCGCCTGCTATTACGTCACGATAACGCGGATTTACGTTTAACTGATATCGGTCATGAAATCGGCTTGATTAGCGACGAACGTTATGAACGCTTTTTAGCAAAACAAAGTGCCATCGAAGCAGAAAAAGAAAGACTACAAAAAACACGCATCAAACCAACTGCCGAAGTGCAAGCAATGCTAAAAGAAATCGGTTCTGGAGAGCTAAAAGATGGAATTCTAGCAGCAGATTTACTCCGCCGTCCCGAAATAACATACGACAAAATCGCCCAAATTGTTTCACGTGAAACATTTGTGACCGACGAAATCGCCGAACAAGTAGAAATCCAAGTAAAATACGAAGGCTACATCCAAAAATCCAACCTTCAAGTAGAAAAAATGAAACGCATGGAAGACAAAAAAATCCCAGAAAACATCGACTATGATGCAATCAGCGGCCTCGCAACAGAAGCCCTAGAAAAATTAAAGAAAATCGAACCCCTTTCCATCGCTCAAGCCAGCCGTATCAGTGGGGTAAACCCAGCTGATATATCTATTTTACTAGTCTATATTGAGCAAGGGAAAATCGCGAAAATAAGTAAATAAGAGCGCTGATTTTCAAAACCAAAACCACATGTTCACGAAAACTTCAAACTTATCGTCTAAGTTGAAAGTTTTCGTTGAATAATGTGGTTTTTTCTTGTTTTTAATTAAGGTAGAATGGGATTACATGGAAGAAGACATACTGCAGAGGTGAATGTTTGAAAAAGAGATGGATAATACTATTTGGAATTGCAATAATGATTATTTTTGGTTTAGGGGTAAAATTTTATATGGATGAAGAGAAATTAAATAAAGAAATGATGAATGTGATTTATAGTGATGAAGCGAAAAAGGTATTTGAAGTCAGATTGAAAGGCACGGATGCAGATGCTTTTACAGAAAAAGGTGTAATTCAATCGTATGAAATAGATAAGAAAAGTATAAAGAAAAATCCAATGGGCGGAATCAATGTTACTTTAATTATAAATGGAAATCCAGAATTATATATAAAATATACTATGAACAATTTTAATGGAGAACTGAGCGGTGGAGCTTCAGTTACATCGGGAAATCTTGATAAACTTCTTATGGACTAGAAGAGAGCTAATGAATCACGCCAATACTAATCATTGATGTTAAAAAGACTGAAAAAAGAAGGCAAAAATTTCTAACATATAATAAAATTAACCCATAGATAAAAAGTCATATAACAGAGGTGAAGAGTTGAAAAAGAGATGGGTAATAGTGCTAGGAATTACAGTGATGACCATTTTGGGTTTAGGGGTAAAATTCTATATGGATGAAGAGAAATTAAACAAAGAAATGAAGCAAGTGGTTTATAGTGATGAAGCAAAAGAAGTATTCGAAAAGAGGCTGACAAACTTGGATGCAAAAGCATTCACGAAAGAAGGTATAATTCAATCATATGAAATTAATAAAGAAAGTATAGAGAGAAATCCAATGGGAGGAATCAGTGTTACTTTAATTATAAATAAGGATTTAGAGTGGTATATTACTTATACTTTGGGAAAATATAATGGCAAATTGGATGGTGGTGGGGGCTAGCATCTCTAAGGAGCTTACAAAGAAATTGGAACTTAAGGGGAGTTAAGATAGCCCAGCCAATACTAACTAAGAAATTAAACAAACGTTAAAAGACTGAAAAAAAAGAAAGTGAAAATTTCTAACATGTGATAAAATAGACCTACAAATAAAAAGTTATACAACAGAGGTGAAGAGTTGAAAAAGAGATGGATAATAGTACTAGGAATTACAGTATTGACTATTTTGGGTTTAGGGGTGAAATTCTATATGGATGAAGAGAGATTAAATAAAGAAATGATGAACGTAGTTTATAGTGATGAAGCAAAACAAGTATTCGAAAAAAGGTTAACAAATTTAGATCCAAATGCTTTTACCGAAAAAGGTATAATTCATTCTTATAAAATTGCAGAAGAAAGTATAGAGCACAATCCAATGGGAGGTATAGAAGTCAAATTAATAATTAATAATGATCCAGAACTATACGTATCATATACTATGAGTAAGAATAATGGAGAATTAAGTGGTGGAGGTGCAATTGTATCAAAGGAACTTGCAAAACAAACAGAAAGAGGAAGTGAAAGTAATTGAACGGAGCTTATACTGATCAAGAAAGAGTTGAATTAGCCCGAAAAGAGTATGCTAAAATTAACCAGGAAGAAGTAGTGAAAATCCCTACAGCTAATGGAACTGAAAAAACCATCGGCATCGTATCCCAAATAATCAACAAAGAAGCATTGGGAGAACAATCCTACATCATCACAGACAAATACACACCACCCACAGCACCAATCACTGAAAGAAACCAAGTAAAAGAGCTAACAATCCTTTACAGAGGCTCCACTGCGCCCACTCCTGGAAGTGCTCTTACGCCATTTCATAAGGATAGTTTGGATGTATGGATGGACTGGGGACAAAATGATATTCCAACCGCAATCCAAATTGCAAATGGAGGAGGCTCAACAGTAACAAACCAACTAAAGTCTGCTGCAATAACTTTAAAACAAGCAATGAAAACCTACCCAAACGCTCAGGTCTACGTTTACGGTCATTCTCTAGGTTCCATGAACGCCCAATACGCTATCGCAGACTTAGATAAAAAAGACATTAATCGCATCAGCGGCGGTTTCTTCTACCAAGGTCCCAATATTTACTCGAACCTAACGCCAAAACAACAAGACACTGTAAAAGCATTAAACACTTTGGATAGACTATTTAATTTCGTTGATAGAAAGGATCTTGTGCCAATTGGTTATGGTATTGGGGACCCGACAATTGGTCATTTAATAGAGATTGATTCTAAAAAAGCTGGTATGGTGGAGCAGCATATGTGGGGTGGTTATCAGTTTGACAAAGAAGGAAACATCCTAACAAATAAAGAAGGCAGCCTGCAACTAGCCAAATACGCAACAGCTCAACAATTAGCAGCAATCAACATCATGCGAACCAGTTTCACAAAAAGTGGTGGTGGCCTATCCTCATCTGAAGAAATATTTTTGGATGCAGCGGAAGCATTAGCAATTACGCAAGGGATGAAACAAACGATTCAAGGCGAAATTAGAGCTTTAAAAGATGTGTTTGATAAAGAAATCGAGAATGCCGAAGAGTTGTGGCGGGATACGCTTTCGGACGCAAGGGACATCGGCTCCCATCTATCTGAGTCAGAAATACACGCCGCACTTGCTTGGGGCGGGGCGACTGAGCCAAAAATTGTGATAGACACAGTGCAAGACTGCGAAAAATCCCTAGTCGAAGCAACCAAAATAGAGCAAGAATATGATAAATTGCTAGAACAAATCAATGAAGCCATAAAAAGTCAGCTAAAAACCGACCAAGAATTAGCCAAACAAATAGGGAGCATGTATGGATAAACAAAGACAACTACTGCTAAAAATCGAAAATTTAGATGATGATTTTAATAGGAAAAGGCGCCAATTGGACGAAGCGATGGACGAGGCATCTCAAGAAAAATGGCGGTTTCATCAGGAGCTGGAAAATCTTTCAGAACAAATCAGGTACATCCATCAAAAAAGAGATTACGAAGCATCTGAAGACCTGCAAAAAGCCTACCATTTAATCAGTTCTATCCAAGAAGAAGGCGATTGGACAGTAAAAAACACACTAACAAAACTAGAAAATGAACACGAAGAACATCAAGCGCTTTATAAGAAACAAGTGAATTCTTATGAAGAAGAATTACATCAGCTGAAAAAGGATCGTGATTTATAACATGATAGATAAACTAAAAGCAGAATTATTAGAGTCACGCAGAAATTTAGAAAAAAATCTTATTGGGATGTTTGTGGCGAGTCAAACGCATGCAACATCAGAAAATCGTAAACGAATGTTAAAAATGATCAAACGGGATAAAATAGCCGATATTAAAAGTAATTGTCAGGCTTATATAGACGGAATTTCTACCACAGCAAAAGGAAAATGGGTAAATCAAGCCAAAAAAAGCTTTAAAGAGAACGCAAACAAGTTCGATAATTGTTAAACGCATCACATAATAGGAGCTTGCTAAATAAGAAGAAAAAATTTATACTTGAAAATAATGAGCTAAAATATAGAAAATCAACGGTATAAGCCAGTTTAAAAGTTATAAATAACCACCTAAACATGGCAAAATCGCGATAATAAAGTGAGGAAAAAACATGAATCCAGAACAATTCCAAACAGCACTTGCTGAAAAAGGAATAGAATTAAGCGACGACCAACTAAAACAATTCCATGATTACTTCGAAATGTTAGTAGAATGGAATGAAAAAATGAATTTAACAGCCATTACAGACGAAAAAGAAGTGTATTTAAAGCACTTCTACGACTCCATTTCCGCGGCATTTTATGTCGATTTCACTAAATTCGAGTCCATCTGTGATGTCGGGGCTGGCGCTGGTTTTCCAAGCATTCCAATCAAAATCTGCTTCCCGCATTTAAAAGTGAGCATCGTGGATTCCTTGAAAAAACGCATGACTTTCCTAGATGCGCTGGCAGAAAAATTAGGCCTAACCGATGTGCATTTTTACCATGATCGCGCCGAAACGTTTGGTCAAAACAAAGCGCACCGCGAAAAATACGACCTTGTAACCGCACGTGCCGTAGCAAGAATGAGCGTATTATCCGAGCTTTGCATGCCACTTGTCAAAAAAGGCGGTTCGTTCCTAGTAATGAAAGCAGCCCAAGCCGAGCAAGAGCTACAAACTGCCGAAAAAGCCATCAAACTATTTGGCGGAAAAGTGGTCAATCATTACTCCTTCTTATTACCAGTAGAAGAAAGCGAACGCAACATCTACGTTATTAATAAAACAAAAGAAACACCCAACAAATACCCGCGCAAACCAGGAACACCCAACAAATTACCAATCGAATAAGCTGAGATAAGTCCTTTCAAACGAAAGGACTTTTTATTTTTATCAGCAACGTCATTTTTCAAAGCTAGTTTCCAGAAGCAATCGCACCTAAATATGAAAATCATTTTCATTTAATCGATATTGATAAAACCATTTTCTTATGATATAGTCTGTTTGAAAACGCATACTTTACACTGAAACACAGTATAGAGGAGGAGTATCAGTGGTTAATTCTGTTATGGAAAAAATCAAAGGCGGGTTAGTGGTTTCCTGCCAAGCTTTAGAAGACGAACCACTTCATAGTGCTTTTATCATGACGAAAATGGCTCTAGCCGCAGTTCAAGGGGGTGCTGTTGGCATTCGAGCAAATACGGCAAAAGATATTCGCGCAATTCAAAGCGAGGTAAACGTCCCAATTATTGGCATTTACAAAAAAGATTACGCTGATTCGGACGTATTTATCACCCCGACCTTAAAAGAAGTTAGAGAAATATGTGCAACGGGCGTGGGAATTGTTGCGATGGATGCGACAACGAGAAAAAGACCACATAATGAAGACCTCAAAGAGATACTAAACGCCATTCGAAAAGAGTATCCAGACACACTTTTTATGGCGGATACAGGCAGTATTGAAGACGTTTATTACGCGGATTCCCTTGGTTTCGACATAATTGGCACAACACTTTACGGCTACACCGAGGAAACAGCGAATAAAAATATCAGCGATCACGATTTCTCCCATTTGAAAGAAGTATTGAAAAGTACGAAGCGCCCGGTGATTGCAGAAGGGAAAATCGATTCGCCTAGTAAAGCAAGACAAGTTCTTACGTTAGGTTGTTATGCCGTCGTTGTTGGCGGCGCGGTAACTCGGCCACAGGAAATAACCACTCGCTTTACAAACGAAATCCAAAAAATCCAAGAAGAAAGAGGTAAGTGACATGACAAAGCAAATCAAAGTTGGCGTAATTGGTGTTGGACAAATGGGGCAGTATCATGCAGAAATTTATCAAAAACTTCCGCAAGTTGAGTTAGTAGCAATTTGTGAGTATAACGATGAAAGACGAGCTGAAATGGCAGAAAAATTTCAGTGCAAAGCATACAAAGACTACCATGAATTACTAGCGAATACGGAGATTGAAGCTGTGAGTATTGTTTTACCTGATAATATGCACCGTGATTGTGTGGAAGAGGCCGTGAAACACAAAAAGCACATTTTGCTCGAAAAACCACTCGCAAAAGAACTCGAAGACGGCAAAGCGATGTATGAACTGACCAAAGACTACGATAAAGTATTTACAGTTGGATTTTTACTAAGATTTGATCCACGTTTTAATATGATTAAACAGCGCCTAGATAACGGCGAGTTAGGCGATATTATTCACCTTTATTGTCGTCGTAACAGCCCGATTACAGGACCAAAACGTTACATAGGTGCTTCTGATTTAAGTATGCACGTAATGATTCACGATATTGACTATATCAATTGGTACATGGATAGCGAGCCAGTCAAAGTTATCGCCAAAAGCCGCAGTGTTTTACTTAAAGAATACGGCATGAATGATGTTATCTATGCCATCGTTACGTACGAAAATGGCGCAATTGCTTGCCTTGAAGCGTGCTGGGTGTTGCCAGAAAACTCGCCAACCATCATTGATGACAAGCTAGAATTAGTCGGAACAAAAGGCGTGGCATATGTAGACTCTTGTGACCACGGTGTTCGTTTTGTTAGTGAAAAAGGGGTTTCTTATCCTGACTCAAGACATTGGTACTACACAAATGGGGAAGTTTCCGGAGATTTGGCAGAAGAAGTTATGGCTTTTATTAATAACGTTGCGAATAACACAAAATCGATTATCACACCAAAAGAAGCATATGATTCCTTGCGCGTAGTTGATGCCATTGAACGTTCGATTGCAGAAGGAAAAGAAGTATCACTATAAAATAGAGCCACACATATGATTGGAGGGGGAATTATGTCTATTCGGGTACATGTACAAAAGTTTGGGAGTAAGCTAAGTGGTATGGTCATTCCGAATTTAGGTGCTTTTATGGCTTGGGGTATTTTAACAGCAATTGGGGTAGCGACAGGCTCTGAGATGTTAAAAGGGTTTATCGCACCAATGCTAAATTACTTGTTACCACTTCTGATTGCTTTTGCTGGAGGTCGAGCGGTTCACGGTTACCGAGGTGGAGTTATTGGTACCGTTGCAACAATGGGGGCAATTATTAGTTCGGATATAACCATGTTTATCGGCGCAATGATAATGGGTCCGCTTGCTGCTTGGATACTTAAAAAATTTGACGAACGTATTGATGGAAAAATCCCAGCTGGATTTGAACTATTAGTTAATAACTTTTCGATTGGGATTATTGGAGCAGGTTTAGCACTATTTTCTTACGTTGCGATTGCTCCTATGGTAGAAGCTGTGACAAAAGTCTTAGCAAGCGGCGTGGATGTGTTAATTAACAACCATTTACTGCCACTAACAGCTTTAATTATTGAACCGGCCAAAGTGCTATTCCTAAACAATGCGATTGGGCAAGGTATTCTCAGTCCGCTCGCAACCTTGCAACTGGCCGAAACAGGAAAATCGGTGCTTTACTTACTAGAATCTAACCCTGGACCAGGACTCGGAATTTTACTCGGATATATGTTCTTTGGAAAAGGAAACTCCAAAGCGTCTTCCTACGGGGCGAGTGTTATTCACTTGTTTGGTGGTATTCACGAAATTTACTTCCCGTTTGTTTTAATGAATCCAATTCTTATTTTGCCGCTAATTCTTGGTGGTATGACAGGAACATTTATTTTAACAATGACAAATGCGGGACTTGTTGGTGTAGCCTCTCCTGGTAGTATTATCACTATTATGCTGATGGCGGCTCCCGGCGACCATATTAAGATCCTTATTGCGGTGCTATGCGCGGCGCTTGTCACGTTCATTACCGCCATTCCATTTATCAAACGCATGGGCAACAAAGACTCTGAACTACAAGACGCAGCGAAGAAAATGGAAAGTCTTAAAGGTAAAAAAAGCAGCATTTCCTCTGTTTTCGAATCTACAGTAGACGATTTTAATTTTAAAAATGTTAAAAGAATCGCTTATGCTTGTGATGCGGGACTAGGATCAAGTGCGATGGGCGCAACCGTATTACAGAAAAAAATCAAGAACGCTGGTTTAGATGATATTAAAGTGTTCCACATTGCGATTCACGAACTGCCGACCGAATGCGATGTGGTCGTGACGCATAAATCACTCATCGACCGAGCCAAGGAAAAGCAACCAGACGCGTACTATGTCGAAATAACGGATTACCTCGGCGCACCAGAATATCAAGAGCTAATAGATAAAATAGTTGCAGACCGAGAACAAAAGAATTAACTTATTTGTAAGCGCTTCTTTTTAGGAGCGCTTTGAATGGTAAAGTGGGTAAGGAGGAAAATGATGTTAAAAGCGATTGTGATGGATTTTGACGGAATTGTTATTGATACAGAGGTGGTTTGGTACGGAATTTTTAAAGATTGGTTTAAAACAAAGCAAAATTATGACCTTTCTATTGAGGAGTTTTTGCAGTGTGTTGGGTCTAATGTGGACGATTTATTTCGTGAATTAAATGAGACGCAGCAAATGGATATTAATCGCCAAGTGTTCGAAGCAGAAACACAAGCAACTTTTATTGAAAATAGTAAAAGTCTGCCGGCCAAAGAAGGCGTGGAAAGGTTTATTCGTGAATTAAAAGAGCGGGGACTAAAATTAGCGCTCGCGACGTCATCGCAGCGACCAAAACCGCTTTATCATTTGGAACGACTTGGGTTACTAGAATATTTTGATGCAATTATTACTGCGGAGGATGTTACGCGAATTAAGCCGGAACCAGATTTATTTTTAGAAGCTTTACGTTCGCTTAATGTTACGGCCGATGAGGCGCTTATTGTGGAAGACTCGCGTAATGGACTTTTGGCGGGGAATAGCGCGGGTGTGAATGTACTGGTCATTCCAAATGAAGTGACAAAACATAGCGATTTAACACCGAACTATTTGGAGCGAGAATCGTTGGCTAAGGTGGATTTAGCTGAAATAATAGCCGAATATAATAAATAAGGGGGCGCAAGTATGTTGTTAGACCGAGTTACGTTGGAAGATATTGAAGTAAATATTGAAGCAAAAGACTGGCGTGAAGCTATCCAAACATCCGCAAGACTTTTACTAGAGCGCGGTGCCATCAAAGAGAGTTACATCGACGGAATGATTCAAAGTGTAGAAAATAATGGACCATATATAGTAATCGCGAAACATATCGCACTGGCGCACACACGACCAGAATTTGGCGTCATTCACGGCGGCTTAACATTTGCGACACTTGCTGATGGCGTGGCTTTTGGCAGTGAAATGTTTGACCCAGTGAAGCTGATTATTACGCTAGCGGCAACAGATTCAGAAAGCCATTTAGAAGTATTGTCGGAGCTTGCGGAAGTACTCATGGACGAAGAAAAAGTAGCCCGTTTAATCGCAGCAAATTCGAGCCAAGCATTTTACGATGAGTTAACAAAAGAAGGATAATAATTTCACTAAAGAGGTGAAGAAATGGAAAATTATCTTTGTGTCGACATTGGTGGAACGAGTATCAAATATGCCAAATTTAACCAAGCAGGCGAGCGGGTAGGTGCGCTTGCATCTTGTGCGACCCCTATAAGCGACGGAGCGAATCAAATTTTGCCCGCGCTTATTCGGATTGTCGAGCAAGAAAAGATGGATGTAGCAGGCGTCTGTGTGGCTTCTGCGGGCGTCGTTCATCCCGAACAAGGCAAAATTATTTACGCTGGCTATACGATTCCCGGCTATACTGGGACGGAAATAAAAACAGCAATAGAGCATCGTTTTGGTCTTCCGTGCGCCGTGGAAAATGACGTAAACGCGGCCTGTCTTGGCGAGTTTTGGCAAGGTGGAGCACGGGGACGTTCGAGCGTGCTCTGTTTAACAATCGGGACAGGTATCGGCGGAGCAATGCTGTTACATGATGAGTTAATAAATGGCTATTCTTTTACAGCGTGCGAGGTCGGCTATATGCAGCTTTCGCAAGGGAAATTTCAAGATGTCGCTTCGACCAAAACGTTAATTAAACAAGTCGCCATGCGAAAAAATATCGATGTAAATACGTTAAATGGACGTCAAGTTATGGAATGGGCCTATGATGGGGATGCGGCTGTACTGGCCGAAATAGAGCAATGGATTGAGAATTTAGTAGAAGGTGTAGTAAACTTAATCTATATTTTCAACCCAGAAGTGATTGTGCTCGGTGGTGGATTAATGGAAGAAGAGGCGTTCTTCAAACCGCGTCTAAAAGCAGCTATTTCAGCCAAGTTAATCTCACCGATGTTCGATACAGCAGATCTTACCTTTGCAAAGCTGGGAAATGAAGCGGGGATGATTGGCGCGCTCTATCATTTCTTAAACCAGAAAGAGGCCAAAAAAGATGACAATCTTAAATGAAATTCAACAAAATTACAATCGATTACCGAATAAAGAAAGGCAAATCGCGAAATATATTTTAGAAAAAAGCGATGAACTCAAGAATATTAATATTAAAGAGCTCGCTGAACAAACCGGCACGTCCATTTCGACGATTACGAGATTTTGCCGCCACGTCCGCTGTGATAGTTTCGTTGATTTAAAAATGCGGGTTAATACAGCAGCAACAATGGTTCCGTCGCTTGGTTACGATGACCTTTTTGAGGAAGTTTATTCGTTTTACCATAAAGTGATTGATAACACGGTCAAGTTGATTGAACCGGCGAAAATCCGTGAAGTGGTGCAGTATATTCAAGCAGCCAAACGTGTCTACATTTGCGGTGTCGGAAGCTCGGGGCTCACGGCTGTCGAGATGTCGCAGCGCCTGATTCGGATGGGGCTAAACGTTATCAGTGTCAATGATCCGCACATGATGATTATCACCAGCTCGATTACAACAAAAGAAGATTTCGTAATAGGTATTTCCAATTCAGGCAACACCCCAGAGCTAGTCACAGCACTAAAAAATGCCAAGAAAAATAAAAGTAAAGTCGCCACATTTACGAGCTTTGAAAACAGTGAAATGACCGAAATCAGTGACGTAACGATCCCAGTTTACAACACTTTATTCGTGAGTAAAAGGTATTTCGCCAATAGCCAGTTTTCGATTATGTATGTGATGGATATTATTTCCATGATGCTACTGCAAAATGAGTCTTATCGTGAAAATATGGAAAAAACCATCAATACAGTAACCGATGAATTTCATTAAGATAAAATAGGAAAATAGATGGAACTGTGGAATTTTAGCAGCTCGATCTATTTTTTTCGTATGGAAACTGTAGAATAAGCGTGTTTTTCTGTAACATTTCTGCTAAAATAGTTTAAGAGACTTGCGGATAATAGCCGATAGTGAGAAACCCCAAGATTTTCCGGAAAGGAAGGACCCAGATGCCTTTTTCACGTTTATTTGGAAAAAAAGATAAGAATCCTGTAGATGATATCGATAATAAAGTAGAAGAAGAGGTACAACGCGTACAAGAACTTCCTACAGATAAAATTTTCCCGAACCAATTCCAACCACGGACAGTATTTGACCAAGATAAGATTGATGAGCTTGCTCGAACTATCCGAATTCACGGTGTTATTCAGCCGATTGTGGTTAGAGAAATGGAACCGGATTATTATGAAATCATTGCAGGAGAGCGCCGTTTTCGTGCTGTGCTTTCTTTAGAATTGGAAAAAATCCCAGCAATTATTCAAAATTTAGATGATGAAGAAGTAGCTGCGATTGCGTTAATTGAGAACTTGCAACGTGAGGAATTAACGCCAATTGAAGAAGCAAAAGCATATCGGAGCTTGCTGGACATGCAAGAAGTGACACAAGAAGCGCTTGCGCAGCGTGTCGGCAAAAGCCAATCTGCCATCGCGAACAAAATGCGCCTTCTAAAACTACCAGAAACGATTCAAGAAGCCGTGCTTAACAAACAGATTTCAGAGCGCCATGCTCGTTCGTTACTAGCTTTAGAAACGGAAGCACAACAAGTGGCCCTTTTAGCTGAAATAGAAGAAAATCACTGGAACGTCAAGCAAACCGAAGCACGAATTCAAGAAATTTTAGGCGTAAAAAAACCAGAAGTAAAGAAAAAGCCAAAACCAAAACGCCAAGCTATTAGTCGTGACGTGCGCATCGCCATGAACACGATTAAACAGTCGGTCACAATGGTTAAAGATAACGGAATGGACCTAGATTTCACCGAAGAAGAAACAGACGATTTTTATCAAATTACCATTCAAATTCCTAAAAAGAAGTAAAGAGGTGTAACAGTGAGGTTTTTGAAGATAATTGGCCATGCAATCGGGATTATTAGCTCTTTCATGGTATTGCCGTCCCTAGCGATTGCCATCACAAGCGCGATTATGAGTTTTAACCCAATCTACATTACATACTTTTTCACTAGCCCTTACGTTCGAGCGGTTGCTGTAGCGGAAGAGTCTGGCTGGGGAAGTGGCTTTAATATTTTACTAACGAATTATGGTGCGTATATCATCGCTTTTGCGTATACTTTCTTTGCAGTAGTGAAAATTTATGGTTGGTACCAAATAGCTAAAGACGCAAAAAAATAGCCCTAAAACCCTGCTTAATGAAGTAGGGTTTTTATTTTTAAATCACAAATCAACTCAATTTGAGTGGCATAGCTTTATTTCTTAAAAATTAGAGAAAATAAGTGCAATTTTGAACAGAAAAAAGTACAATAGAATTAGGTAAAGTTGTAAAGGAGGGAGTGATTCACTCAACTCTGGGTGGAATCACGAAACGAATGGCAAAAATCATTTTTGTGAAAGACGAACAAAATGAGTTCCAAGCGTATGATTTCTTACAAAATTTAATTGTGGAAGAACCACTCATGGCCACTTTAGTATTCCAAGGCCTACTACAATTAGAAACAGCAGAAACAAGAAAACTTAGTACAGGGAAACAAATTCTCCCCGATGTACATTTAATCATCGGTAAAAGTCAAGCTTATTCACTGCAAACCACTCGTATAGAAACAACTGTAGACCAACCGATCCAAGAGATGAAAGCACATTTTAAAGATAAAAATTGTCGTTTAATTTACTTCACTGCATTTAGTGGAGATGAAACTTATTATTGCTTCGTTAAAGGCTATTTCAAAGATAAAAACCCATTTACAGATCAAATGGGCTTATACCGCGAAGAAGTAAAACGCGTATTCTTGCGCCGTATCGAAGCCGAAACAAGCATTGGAAACTCAGAGTACCAATTTGAAACACTAAAAAATAAAGCATTAGAAAATGAAGGCATTGCCCATTACTTAGATAGTTTTTCCGCAAGTCTTGGTAAATATATTTTTGCTAAACGAATGGAGAAAAAATGGTCGCAATTAGATTTGGCACTTAAATCAGATTTATCTCCAGTTATTATTGGTCGTTTAGAAGCAGGGGATCCAGATTTAACACTCCGAATGTATCAGAAAGTCTGCACGGTTCTAGGCGTTAAAGCAACTTTCTCGGTAGATTGAAGATAGAAAAGTAATCAGCTTAGGTTGGTTGCTTTTTTATTTTAAAATGTTTCACGTGAAACATTTCTAGTTTTTCAAAACATTATTTTCATCATTTTTAGGCTTTCAAAACACGAATTTCAATTTATTTTTACTTTTTGTAAGACTAAATGAAAATCTTTTGGTAGAATAGAAGATAAAAGAACCGGAAATCTCGGTACAAAATAAGGGTTGGTGAAAAAGATTGAGCAAAGTGATTGCACTAGCAAACCAAAAAGGTGGGGTTGGTAAAACGACATCATCCGTTAATTTAAGCTCTAGCCTAGCTTTTTTAGGTAAAAAAGTATTACTAGTTGATATTGATCCACAAGGTAATGCGTCAAGTGGTGTTGGTGTTAACAAAGGTGAAATTGAACATTGTATTTATGATGTATTAGTTGACGATGTAGCCATTCAAGATGTGTTGCAAAAAACAGACTTAGATAATTTAAATGTTATTCCAGCTACAATTCAACTTGCGGGTGCTGAAGTAGAGCTAGTTCCAGCTATCTCTCGTGAAATTAGATTGAAAAAAGCAATCGACTCAATCCGTGATGATTATGACTATGTAATTATTGATTGTCCGCCATCACTTGGGCTTTTGACTTTAAATGCATTAACAGCAGCGGACTCCGTTTTAATTCCAGTTCAGTGCGAATATTATGCGCTTGAAGGTTTAAGCCAACTTTTAAACACAATTAGGATCGTTCAAAAACACCTTAATGAAGATTTACAAATTGAAGGTGTCTTACTAACAATGCTTGATGCTAGAACAAACTTAGGCATTCAAGTAATTGAAGAAGTGAAGAAATACTTCCAAAATAAAGTGTTCAGCACAATCATTCCACGTAATGTCCGCCTAAGTGAAGCACCTAGTCATGGAAAACCGATTTTGCTGTATGATGCAAAATCGAAAGGTGCAGAAGTTTATTTAGAATTAGCAAAGGAAGTGGTTGCACATGGCTAAAGGTCTAGGTAAAGGAATCAATGCACTATTTAACAATGTTGATGCCAACGAAGAGACAGTTCAAAATATCGCAATAAAAGAAATTAAGCCGAACCCATACCAACCACGTAAAATCTTTGATGCAAAAGCAATCAATGAATTACGTGATTCCATTAAAATTCACGGCGTTTTACAGCCAATTATTTTAAGAAATACGGAAAAAGGATACGAAATTGTTGTCGGTGAACGTAGATACCGTGCGGCAAAAGAGGCTAAATTAAAAGAGATTCCAGCAGTTGTTCGCGATTTAACGGAAGAAGAAATGATGGAGCTTTCTGTAATTGAAAACTTACAACGGGAAGATTTATCTCCATTAGAAGAAGCTGAATCGTACCAATTCCTTATGAAAAAATTAAGTTTAACGCAAGCAAAATTAGCAGAACGTGTTGGGAAAAGCCGACCATACATTGCTAACTTTGTCCGTTTGTTGACATTGCCAGAAGAAGTGCAAGTAATGTTGCGCGATGGCTCGTTATCAGCTGGACATGGCCGAGTATTGCTAGGATTGAAACTCAAGAAAAACATCGTTCCAACTGCGAAAAAGGCTGTGGCACAAAGCTTAACAGTCCGCCAATTAGAAGATGTTGTAAACAATCTAAACGAAAATGTTTCACGTGAAACAATTAAACCAGCTAGAGTTCCTATCTTTATCCGTGAAAGCGAAAGCCAGTTACGCGATAAATTTGGTACGGCAGTTTCGATTAAACGTCGCGATAAAAAAGGTAAAATTGAAATTGAATTTTTATCAGATGATGATTTAGATCGTATTTTAGAGATTTTAGACATTCAGTTTGATGATGAATAGGTTGTGATGTTTATGGAAAAAAAGCATTTCGATTTGAATGATATTGTAGAAATGAAAAAGCCGCATCCTTGTGGTACCAATCAATTTAAGATTATTCGCATGGGTATGGACATTCGGATTAAGTGTGAAGGTTGTGGTCATAGTGTGATGATTCCACGCCGCGAATTCGAACGAAAAGTGAAGAAAATATTAGTTAAAGCGGAACAAGAATAAAGAACAGGCGATTAATTAGTCGCCTGTTTTTTTTATAAGCCTTTTAGTTGAAGTTTAGCTGTACCTTCTTTAGAATATAAATAGTATCATTTAATAATTATTATAAACAAAATGATATATTATTTTTATGGAGGTATTACATATGACAGATAGAAAAAATTTAACAACGAACCAAGGTGTGCCGGTTGGCGATAACCAAAATTCGATGACTGCGGGACTTAAAGGACCAACTTTGTTAGAAGATTATGTACTAATTGAGAAATTGGCGCACTTTGATAGAGAACGTGTACCGGAGCGGGTTGTGCATGCTCGTGGTGCTGGTGCGCACGGGAAATTTGTTACTAAAAAGAGCATGAAAAAATATACAATGGCTAACTTTTTACAAGAAGAAGGAGCGGAAACAGAGGTTTTTGTTCGTTTTTCAACAGTAATTCACGGTCAACATTCTCCGGAAACATTGCGTGATCCTCGTGGATTTTCCGTTAAATTTTATACAGAAGAAGGTAATTATGATTTTGTTGGAAATAATTTGCCGGTATTCTTCATTCGTGATGCGATTAAGTTTCCGGATGTTATTCATTCCTTGAAGCCGGATCCGCGCACGAATATTCAAGATGGTAACCGTTACTGGGATTTCTTTAGCCTTACACCGGAAGCTACGACGATGATTATGTATTTATTTAGTGATGAAGGAACGCCGGCGTCTTATCGCGAAATCCGCGGTTCTAGTGTTCATGCTTTTAAATGGATTAACGAAGAAGGCAAAATGGTATACGTAAAACTGCGCTGGGTTCCAAAAGCCGGCATTGTGAACCTTTCGACGGAGCAAGCTTCACAAATTCAAGCAAAAGAATTTAACCATGCGAGCCGCGATTTATATGAAGCGATTGAAAATGGCGATTATCCGGAGTGGGATTTATATGTGCAAGTGTTGGATCCGAAAGACTTGGACAACTTTGATTTCAATCCGCTAGACGCGACAAAAGATTGGTTTGAAGATGTGTTCCCATATGAACACGTGGGAACAATGACACTTGACCGCAATCCGGATAACATTTTTGCGGAAACAGAGTCAGTTGGCTTTAATCCTGGTGTACTTGTGCGCGGAATGCTTCCTTCTGAGGATCGTTTGTTGCAAGGCCGCTTATTCTCTTACTCAGATACACAAAGACACCGCGTTGGACCGAACTACTTGCAACTGCCAATTAATAGTCCAAAAGCACCTGTTGCCAACAATCAACGTGATGGTCATATGCCATTTAAACAACAAACGAGCTCGATTAATTATGAGCCAAATAGTTACGATACAGAACCGAAAGAGAACCCAGCGTTTATCGAACCTGAGCAGGAAATCCGTGGTGATATTGCTGGTCGCCTGATTGCGGAAAAACCAAATAATTTTGGTCATGCAAAAGAAGTGTGGAATCGTTATTCAGATGCCGAACGTGCGGCACTTGTGAAAAATATTGTCGATGATTGGTCTGGCGTGCGTGATGACATTAAAATCCGCAACTTGCGCAATTTCTATCAAGTAGAACCAGAATTCGCTAGTCGAGTGGCTGCGGGAACTGGAATTAATCTTGAAGAACATGTAGCAGATTTAAAATAAGTGAAACGAAAACGGAAATCCTTTGTTATTTAAAGGGTTTTCGTTTTTTGGTGGGTGGCTTTTTGTGTGAAAAACCTTTATAATATACGTTAGTGAAAAAATGTCTAATTGATGGGCATTTTTAAAATGAAGTTAATGAAAAGGAGTTTATATATAATGGCACTTACAGCTGGTATTGTCGGGCTTCCTAATGTTGGGAAATCGACACTTTTTAATGCAATCACAAAAGCAGGAGCAGAGGCTGCGAATTATCCGTTTGCGACGATTGACCCGAACGTAGGAATTGTAGAAGTTCCTGACCAAAGATTGAACAAACTAACAGAACTTGTAAAACCGAAAAAAACCGTTCCAACTACATTTGAATTTACAGATATCGCCGGAATTGTAAAAGGTGCTAGTAAAGGTGAGGGGCTTGGGAACAAATTCTTATCCCATATTCGCCAAGTAGATGCAATTTGTCATGTAACTCGTTGTTTTGACGACGAAAATATTACTCACGTAGAAGGCCGAGTAGACCCACTAGACGATATTTCTACAATTAACTTAGAACTTATCTTAGCGGATTTAGAAACGGTAGAGAAGCGTATTGGACGCGTTGAGAAGCTTTCTAAACAAAAAGATAAAGATGCGGTTGCAGAATATAACGTGTTAGTTAAATTACGTGAAGCATTTGAAAATGACAAGCCAGCTCGCGCGATTGAATTTAACGAAGACGAAGATAAAATCGTCCGCAATCTTTTCTTACTTACAAGAAAACCAGTTTTATATGTGGCAAATGTAAGTGAAGAAGACGTTTCTAACCCGGACGATAACAAATACGTACAACAAGTTCGCGAATTCGCTGCAGCTGAAAACTCCGAAGTTATCGTGGTTTGTGCTCGTGCCGAAGAAGAAATCGCTGAACTTGAAGACGAAGATAAGCTGGAGTTTTTAGAAGCGCTTGGAATTGAAGAATCTGGTTTAGATCAATTGATTCGTTCCGCATACACATTGCTTGGCTTAGCGACTTACTTCACAGCAGGCGTTCAAGAAGTTCGCGCTTGGACATTTATCAAAGGTATGAAAGCTCCACAATGTGCGGGAATTATCCATACTGACTTCGAGCGTGGCTTTATCCGTGCCGAAGTAGTTGCATACGATGCCTTGCTTGAACATGGCTCAGAACAAGCAGCCAAAGAAGCAGGTAAAGTACGCTTAGAAGGTAAAGAATACGAAATGAAAGATGGAGATGTTGTTCATTTCCGCTTTAACGTTTAATATGTTTCACGTGAAACAATCTTTTGGCTTTCTCGTCAAAAGATTGTTTTTTTATGGAATTAGTAATAAATAAGGGCCTACAAACGCCCAGGATGATATAATAAAGTATCTTAATTTTTGAAAAATAAAAAGCCTATAGGAGTGTAACTATGATGACTAGTAGTTTTATTGAGGAAGTAGAGAGACTAATGATTCTAAGCGAAACAGCCTATCAATTTAGTGGGACCGGGACACCTGAATTAATTAAGCTTTATCAGGACTCTTTAGGGAATGAATTTCCTGAGTCGTACAAGGTTTTTTTAGAAAAATATGGAACGTTAACTTTTAATGGCGAGTCTTTTTATGGCATATCTAAAAGGGGTTTGGGCGCAGCATCTATCCCAGACGTTAGGTACGCAACAGAACAGGCGCGTGCACTTGGGGATATAAATAAAGAGCTGATTATGATAAAGAATTCAGGCTATGGTTCAATTTTTTCCATAGACACTTCGACGATTGGAGATGCGGGGGAGCCTGTGATAGTTGAAACGCAATTATCATTCAAACACAATGCCGAGAAGAGAATTGTAGCGGATAATTTTGGGGAATTTTTGCTAGTGGAAATAGAAGAATCTTTAACCAATTTTTGATGCAAAGGGAGGGTATAGATAAGCAAGTGGTGCTGGACTTCAATTCGTATTTTCTAGCAAGCTGAAAACACCTAAAATGTTTCACATGAAACATTTTATAAATAAATCATTCTGTCAAATGCTTAATTGCGGCTTTTGGTTCTATCTGTCTTAATTAATTCACAAAATATACAATTTGTGTGGTACTTAATAATGCTATAATTAACTATAAATCTTATTATAGGAGTGTTTTGTTTGGTACAGTTAATTTTTATAGCACTTTTTATCGTTCTTATCGTACTTATGCCTAAGAATAATAAAGAAGAAGTAAAAGCAGCACATTTGTTAATTGATAAATATGGTATTCAAGTTGCGAAGAAAAAAAATCCAATTCGCCAAATGGCTTTGTTAGAAAAGGCACTAGGTATTTCTACTTATGGACGTGACCGTAAGAAAACGTTCATTTTTGTTGGAGGATTCTTTGTTGGAGCAGGAATTTTAGGTTATATAATTTATTTCTTTATAATGAGTAATAACGTAATGGCTATAATAGTTTCAGGAATTATTGTGACGCTATATTTAATCGCAGGTATTGTCGTTATGTTTGTTATGACAGTTCGTCAAGCATCTTCATTACGTACAGATTCATGGGCTAAAATTTTAATCACGGTTGACCCTCAGTTCCCAATTGAATTCCTAAACGAGAAAAAATGGCAAAAAGCCTTTCTTGCTCAAATGGAAAGCATGAACGAACAATTAGCATAAAACAACAAGCATTAGGCTCCCAGGAGTTTGGTGCTTTTTTGTTATGAGAGGTATGTGGGGAGAGTTTTTATTCCCCGGGAAATATTAGATATGAGGTGAACAGATGTTAAACGAATTACAAAGAAGATGGCTGCAAAACCAAATAATAGGTATAGATGTTATCGTTAAAGACTCTGGACATGTGAAACTGATTGATATTACATATACTCACAATGAAAATTTAATAGATACTTTTAAGAAAGAATATGATATTACATACGGTGCAGATACTACATTGCCTAAACTATTGCAAGATTATAAGGATCTATGGGCAATGAAGGATTTATTGTCAAAACAGATGCAGATAATCAGATTAATTGGATGCTTTTTTCTACGACATCAAACCCTTTTATCGAACTAACAACCAATAATAATATTGTATATATAAAGTCTACAGCAGGATTTTTTATTGCTTTAAATGTGACAACCCATGAAATTTCTATTTTGAATAATTTAAATAAAAGAGTTACTGGAAACGGAAAGGAGAATTATGATAAAAAACTACTATTTAGAATATGGCAGTAATTTTTCAAAAGAGGAAATACGTAGTTTTCTTGATATAGTATACACAGAAAATGATAGTTCGTACTTCGGTGTTTATTTTCGATATAGGGGAATGCATGACAAGCAGATTGAGAGGGAGGGATAGTATTGGATGTTTTTGAGAAACTAGAAGATTTTTTTAAGCAGCATAGTGGTTTGAAGGGGCAACCAGCGACTGAGGAGCAAATACATGAAGCTGAGAAAATACTAGATGTGCAGTTTAATAAGCAATATATTCATTTTATAAAGCAGTTTGGTGGCGCTTTTGGAGGGATAAGTATTCATGCATTTAACAATGGTTCATTAATTGGAAAGGCAACAGTAATTGATTTAACCCTCAAGTTTAGAAATATTTATGGAGAAACTATCTCGAAAGAATTAAGCGAGAGTTATGTTATTTCAGATGATGGTTCAGGAAATCCAATTTTGATGGATACTGCTGGAAAAATAACTATCTATTATCATGACTCTGGAGAAAGTGAATTGTTATATGATTCACTACAAGAATTGTTGACTTTAACAATGCAGAAAATCATATAAAATGTGGAAAACAGATTGAGAGGTAGAAGAAATCCATGATACTGATAAACGATTTATGGAATAAAGAAGAGTTGCTGATTAAAAATGGCTTTCATTTTTCAGATGGTTCGGGGGTGGAAGTGGAGATAAGCTACTATCCCATTCCGATTATCAAAAAGGGTCGTTACTTTTCATTTTTGGATGTTTATAAAGAGGATCAAGAAAATATTACAAAAATAGATGTTTTTCAGGAAATCAAGTTATCAAATGGTTTTTACTGTTGTGTTGGTGAGGGAAGTTATGGTTCGGAAGGATTTGTTGCTTATCTTGATGAGAGTAAAAATTTACTTTGGGTTTTATACTCGGAAACTTCCAATCCATTTGTAAATATTATGGAAGAGTGCGAAGGTATCGTAGTTGCGGAATCAAGCGCTAATTTTAAAATAAGGTTGGATGTAAACAAGCCAATTAGCTTAAGTTTGAAATAAAACAGGAAACTTCTTTAAGCCACCGTTTTCGCAAATGGCTTTCAAAAGTTTCCTGTTTTTTAGTTAGCTATTTTTTCTAGTTACAGCTTTTATACAAGTAAGTGCAATTAAGAGTAAAACTGTGCAAAACGCTGGAAATACAAGCAGTGATCCTGAGTGTAGGATGCCAATTAAAAACGTACAAATACTGACAATGACATAGTACCCTAAGCTTAAAAAGGCACCAGCCGTACCTGCGACCTCTTGAAATTTCACTAGCGCTAAGCTTAAACAGTTTGGTAATGCCATGCCGATGCCTACCAAGATAATACAAATGAAGAGAATATACGCTATCACTTGGATTATTAAGGGAAGTGCAGAAACCATGCTAAGAGAGAGAGTTCCTCCAAGGGCTAACAAAATTCCTTCTGTAATTATTTTTTGTGGCGAATGCTGTTTTAAGCGCCGGTTGGAGAGCCACGCACCTAATATAGTTGCCGCTGCGACAGCACATCCCATAAAGCCATACTGACTCTGGCTAAAATGGAACTTCTCGATAAATATAGTTGGAGCTTCGGAATAGTAACTAAACAATATTCCGTTGAAAATACCAATTAACACACCAAAAGCAACAGTATAGCGGTCGCATATCATTTTTTTACCAATTCCTATCATTTTCTGCGCGCTGAAAGAATGGGATGTAACAATAATGGTTTCGGGTAGTCGTTTCAAACTCCAGAATAGCAGGCCCATTCCCATAATTACTAGAAATAAAAATACTACACGAAAGCCGTAATACTGTCCGACAAACCCACCAACTAATGGACCTATTGCTGGTGAAAATGCTAAGGCAGCTGATATTTTTGCAAATAAATGGTGGCGATCCGTTCCGCGATAGTTGTCGCGTAAAATTGTTTGCGTAGTAACCGAGCCCGTGCTAGCGCCAAATGCTTGGATAAACCGCCCGATAAAAAGGACAGTAATACTACTAGATATAAGGCAAATCAAACAACCTATAATATAAATAAATAACCCAAAGTTCATTGCTTTTCGTCGACCTAAAAAATCAGAACTAACGCCCCAAAAGAAGACACCAACTGCAAAAGCAAGAAAGTAGATACTTAAAGTCATTTGAGCCAAATTTAATGAGATGCCGTAGCTCGTAGCAATCTCAGTTAAAGAAGGTGTATAAATAGTTTCGCTAATTTGTGGAAACCCCACAAGGCAAACAAGTAATGCCAAATTGATTTTCTTTGTTTTGATGTTTTTTTCCATAAATTTCTCTCCTGAATAAGTTATTTATCTGGGAAAAAAACATCCTTCACAGGGAAATGGTGGGACCATGATTTTAATACGCTCGTAAAAATTCACGTAGTCACCCCTTTCTATTTTAAACGGAGTGGTTCCGTTTTTTCGTTTAAGTTTATTGTAGTATAGATGGGCGGAAAGATAAAGTGTTGGTGAGTGTTTGAATAAATATACAATGATATTTACATGATTTCGATGTTTAAGTGGAAAATTTCAACTATATGTAGTTAAGTTAAGCTGGTATGTGAAACTTTTGTGACTATCAAGCTTGAGGCTGAATAGAAACATGTATAATGAGCTGTTTAGCGCTTTTTTTATTCTGAAAATGAAGTTTTTGTAACACGATATGTGTAGAAAATGCACTAAGACACTATAACTTTAGCCATTTAGGATAAGAATTGAGTCGTTCATTACATTTTTGGTTATACATTACTTTTTTGTGTTACATTAGGAATAGTTGGAATATTATAAAATTAAAACTTTGGAGGTTTCATAGGGAGGATATATTCTAACCTATTTATTTGGTTATGCAATATAAATATTAATTGGAAAGAGGAGGAAAATACAATGAAGAAAAAAGTATGTGTTTTAGCGATAGCATTGCTTACAGTGTTATCACCGATGGGCGCTTTAGCTGCTCAAAATCTAAATGAAGGAGAGACTAGCTTAGATTCATTAATGAGCGCAAATAAAACAGGTGAAAAAGTGATTTTTTCTGAGACCACAACAGGAAAAAAACCTCTATTAAAAGCAGCTCAATCAGCTGGAGGCGGCACTTTCTGGGTTACATGGGGGCAAGATAGACATTATTCAAATTATCAGCATACTAAAAAAACGCATAGATCAAGCGCTTCTAACTATAGAGCGACGGAAAGAAGTAGCTGGAAAGCAAAGAATAATCTAGCTACTGCATGGATTAAGTCATCATTATGGGGTAATAAAGCTAATTGGGCTACAAAATAATTCCTATAAAGCTAAGAAATATTTCTGTTTCTTAGCTTTATATTAAAGTAAGGATGGTGTAATGAAAAAGTTTCTTTCTATTATTATTTTAGTGACGCTTATCATTGGTAATGTCATGTTTTTTAACTTTATTAGCAATACTTTGTCGCGTGATTTTCTTTTTAAAGAGCAAACGGAAGTGCAGTTTAAGTATAAAGAGGACTACCAAGTTTCGGATTTTAATAATTCTATTAAGACATTTTCAGAAACGAAAAATATTAATATAGCGCAGTATACATTTTTAGGTGAACGCGATTTGAATATTTATGGCTCTAATTGTCAATTTTCGCCAAATATAAACCTAAAGAAAGGAGATTATCCCAATAAAAATCAGTTTTTGGCAAATGAGGAAAGTGGTGACAAAAAACAATCGGGTGTGATTTATCATCCTTCTAAGTATTGGTCTTTAAAGGTTTATGACTTTGGACAGATTAAAAATGTGGGTCTAAGTGATACTTTTTATGTAAGTGGCTTAGATAACCAGGATACTTATCAGGCTTTCTTAAAGGAATTTGAACAGTACGGGGAAATAACTACGAAAAGTGTTGACGTGAGCTGGTGGAAATATATTAATATCCCGTTACTTATGACTTTGCTTTTGTGTTTCGCTATTTTGTTTGTTTTTACATATTACTATTTAAGATACTCTAAACAACGGTTATTAGTTAATCGTATATGGGGGAACTCTGAATTAGTGACATTAATGTCTTTGTTCAATAAAACTATAATATTTACTTTGTTTAGTGTGTTAGCAATTCTGATAACTTTTGTTAGTATTTTTTTAGCAAATGGGCTAGCCACGTACTTAGTGGAGATAGTGTGGAAGTTGCTTTTATTTAATGTACTTTTATTTATTTTTATTCTGTTTCCAATGTATTTCTTTGGATTACTTAGAATAAAGAAAATCGATCAAGCAAAATCAGACCAGCGTATGCAATCATCAAGACAGCATTTGGCAATCAATCTAGTTATTAAATTTGTGCTGCTCTGCTTATTTATAGGTACTTTTATTGCTTCTCATCAATCACTTCAGACATTAAATACAAGACTAGCTAATATTGATGTATGGGAAGCTACAAAGGATATTTTTAAAGTAAAAGTAGGGGTTTTACCTGAGGGGATTCAAGATGACTTAAAAGCTGATAAAGAGCTAAACGACAATTTAAGTGCTTTTTATGAAGAAGGTACATCTAAGAAAGAGATGTTTTTAATGTATTCGAATAATTTTCAGCGAAGTGAAACTAATACTTTTTTCTATGAAACTTATTTGAAAAAGGACTCTGAAATAAACTCACCTGAGGGTAATAGCGTAGAAATTGATTTTAATTACTTAAAATTAAATCCGATTAAAAGTATAAAAGGTCAGAACGTGGAAAAAGAAGCGATAATCAGTGATAAAGTTTTGAATATTATTGTTCCTAATAGTAAGAAGGGACTAGAGAAAGATATAAAAAACACTTTTCTTGATTACTTCTATTTTCAAAAAGTAGAAGTGGCGAATATTTATAACGAAGCTTTAGACCTGCCTGATGTAGCGCTAAGTAAGGAAGACTTAAGTGTTAATATTATTTATGCAGAAAATAATCAAGATTATTTTTCCTATGATAGTAATACTGGGGATTTTAGGACTGGAAATATCACGGATCCAATTGCGATTCTATATACGGGGAATATTGACTCATCTAGTATTGGTGCTCATGTAACTTCTTCTGTATATTTTGTTGATAAATCGAAAGGTGATGCTTTTAACGCTATCTTACCACTTATTAGTAATTCAAATGCAAGAGAAATTACCCATGTAACGAGTGTATATCAAGAAGTATCAAGGGAAATAACTACTTTGAAATGGCAAATATATCAGCAATTGATAGGTACGATTATCTTAGCCCTATGCTTATGCTCTTTTATGGTACTTCTTGTACTGTCCTATTATCGAGAGAACCTATATAAGCAACTAATTTATCATGTATTTGGCTATTCGTTTTGGAAAAGTAGTAAATGGTTTGTTATAAGCAATTTATTTGTGAGTGTTTTTTCTGGAATCCTCATTTTTATTCTTAGCAAAGAACTGGTTGCCCTATATTTTAGCGTTGTTATTCTCCTCATAGAACTGTGTGTTATTTATTTCTTAAAGGAAAAAGTAATTAATAAAGATTTTAAAGCCATACTAAAAGGTGAAAAATATGATTGAATTAGTTAATGTCAGTAAAAAGATACAAGATAAATTGATTTTGGAAAAAGTCTCTCTTTCTATTGGAGCTGGTGAATTTATTGCAGTCGTCGGCGAGAGTGGTAGTGGGAAGACCACGCTGCTAAATGTTATCGGACACCTAGATTCAAAAGATAGTGGGCAAGTTATTATTAACGAGATGGAATATCAGACGAAAAAAGAAGTCATGACTCTAAAAAAAGAGGTGTTAGGTTTTATATTCCAAAATTATCTATTGATGGAAAATGAAACAGTGTTAGAAAACTTATCCATTTCAGGTGGGGAAAATCGCAAGCTAATGATAGAGCATTTAGAAGAAGTAGGAATGGATGAGAGCTATTTAGCAAAAAAAGTATACCAATTAAGCGGTGGAGAAAAACAACGGATTGCTATTGTACGCATTTTACTCAAACCATTTCAACTTTTACTTGCGGACGAACCAACAGGCAATTTAGATGATAAAAACAAACAAAAAATCATTGAATTATTTTTAGCCTTGAAAAAGCAAGGTAAGACTATCATTTGTGTTACGCATGACCCGGAAATATCCGGAAAAGCAGATCGGATCATTTATATTGAGAAGGGAGAAATAGGATGAAAATTGTTAGTATTTCTTTAGTAAATAGTCTATTAATACTCTTAGTGGTGCTTATTCATAAAATTTTCTTTAGGGTATTATTGCTTGGATATGAAAACTTGTTTATCTATTGGGGCTCCTTTGTATTAATTTATTTTATTTTGAATTTAATTACGAATAGGTTGCTGTTATCCAGGGCTTAAATAACAAAAATCCCAGCTACTAAACTAGCAGCTGGGATTTTTTTACTCAAATAAGAAATCTAAAATCTTATCACCAATTTTTTTCTTCTCACCTTGATAAGGGAAGCAGTGCATATGCATCGCGGGATTGAAGTTTAGCTCGATGATAGCATGCTTATCACGGTCAATTGTTTCACGTGGAACAATTATGTCTACGCCGCAAATTTTGGCGTCAAGGACTTGTGTGGCGCGAATAGCTATCTCTTTGAAGTAGTCGTCCATTTCTTCGGTATAGTCAATGCTATCGCCGCCAGTGCTGACGTTGGAGTTTTCGCGAAGGTAGATGACTTCTTTTGCTTTAGGAATGCTATCCCAAGAAAGGTTTTGCATGGAAAGCATTAGAGTTTCCTCTGGACCAGTACGGATTTTTTCAAGTGGTTTTAAATGGTCGGTTCCGCGCAATGGATCGGTGTTTTTTTCTTCGACTAGTTCGCGTACTGTATGGATTCCGTCGCCAGTTACGTTGGCGGGCACGCGTTTTAGTACGGCTTCAACTTTGTCGTTGATAACTAAGAAGCGGAATTCGTCGCCAGGAATGAACTCCTCGATAATAACGGAGCTATCATAGCTAAATGCGATATTTAAAGCTTCTTGGTAATCTTCGCGGGTGAATTTATTTTTGAAAATACTGATACCCCACCCGTAATTGGTGGATTTTGGTTTCACAACGATTTGTTTATCCTCAAATAGGGAGAACGCTTCTAGTGCAAGTGCTTGGTCGCTAAAACTGTCGCCAAATGGGACGCGAATATCGTGTTCTGCGAGTACAAGCTTTGTGACTACTTTGTTTTCCATCATTAAAACGGAAACATAGTTGTCTTTGGATGTTTTGCTCGCTTGTTTGACATACTCCACATGGTCGCCTTTTTGGAAGCGAAGGAAGTTTTCTGCTCGGTCTAATACGTCTACTTTGATGCCGCGCGCGATGGCGTCTTTCCAGATGATTTGGGTGGAAAGTTCCATGTCTTCTGCGCCAATCAATTTGTAGGCTAGCGCTTCGGTTTCTTCCATGTAAGTTTTTGCTTGGTTTAAGTGGAAGTCGACATAGCCTTCTTTGGTTACTTGTTGTTTCACTTGAGCCGCGATTGTTTTTTCAGGATGTAGCAGACGTTCTTTTTGCTTTTCGATGATTGCTTGGCGCTTGGTGTCTTCTGGTAGTAAGTCTCGGATGAATTCGCTCATCTTGTTGAGCTCTAAAAGGCCAGCATCAACTACGGACATTTCTTCGTTATCGCAATTTTTAATGGCGGGTTGTGCAAGGCCGTTTAGCGCAATGTTATTTTCGTTTTCATCGGCTAATTGTTGGTTGTTTGCGCATAGTTCGCGGTCTTCTGAAAGCAAACCTTTGATTAAAAATAGGTGGATAAAGGCAAGTTCGTCTTTGGAAATTCCGTTTGGTTCTAGTGGGTTTAAGTCAATGGAGCGGATTTCCAAGTATTCTACGCCGTGCTTCGCCAAGCTTTCCACGGTTTGATCCGTGTGCGCATTTTTTAAACGAATTGGGTTGTAAAATTCGCGCATGCTCTCGATTTTGCCTTCTTCGATGTAGTTGGAAATGCTGGAAATATAAGCGTCAAATGAATTGTAATTGACGAAAAGAGATTCTTTATTTTTATAGCCAGCGTTACTATTGCGAAGTGAAATTCCGTCACGAAGGGCGCTAGTGCCATCATGTAAGGTTTCTTCGTTTGTCGTTTTTGTAAAATCAGCAAGGTAGACCGGGCTCGCGCCAGTTAAATAAATGAGTAACCAACGATTTTTCATAAAGTATTTGGCAACTTTTAAATATAGGCGGTTTTTAAAGTCTTGCTTGGATTCTTCGGGAAGGCTAATTTCGGCGTAAAGTCCGTCAATTAGGGCTTCTGGGAAAGAGAAATTATAATGAATGCCGGATAATAATTGGATTTTCTTACCGTAGCCTTTAGCCAAGTGTTCGCGGTATTTTCGGTCAGGACTATCGGGTGTTTTATATTCAGCAATCGGAATATCTTCTTCTTCTGGCAAAATTGGTGGATTGCTAGATGGCCAAAGTAGTTCGTTTTCGGAGCGCAATGAAACGATATTATGAAGATTTTCAAGCCATTCATATACAGAGTCAATCGAATCTGTTACCGGAGTAATCATTTCAATCTGACTTTCCGAAAAATCGGTTTTAATATAAGGGTTATCTTCTTTTGGTCCAAAAATAGCTGGATGTGGCGTTAGAGCCAATTTTCCATCAGAAGTTACGCGGATATTTTCTTTTTCCAAGCCAAAATGTCCAGAAAATAAGTGCTTCCGGAGTGTTGGGTTTTGTTTAAAAGAATCGAGCATGGTCGTATCAAGTTTTATCATGTTTTCACCTCAGGGGTTTTAAATAAGTTCATATAGAGATATTTTACCGCAATATGTGAAATTAGTATAATGATTGGTTTGCAACTTTCTTTCGTGAATTGATAGAAAGTTTTTAAAAGTGTAGAAAAAATAGTACAGAGCTTATATAATGAGTGAAAGAGGTGGAAAAATGGAAATTCGGAACTTAACTAAAAAGATGGATGATAACTTGGTTTTGAAGGATGTTTCATTTGATTTGAAAGCTGGCGAGGTAACGGCTTTAATTGGTCGAAATGGTGTTGGGAAAACGACATTATTTTCGACGATGACAGGGATTTATTTGCCAGATGAGGGCGATGTTTTCTTAGATTCGAAGAGTATTTTTAAACACCCAGAAGTGAAACAACAGCTATTTTTCTTGGAAGATAATATGAATCATTTTAATACATACAGCGTGCACACGGTTGTGAAGATTTATAAGCAAATTTACACAACGTTTGATGAAGCGTTTTTTATGGAGCTAATGAAGCAATTTGAACTACCGATGAAGGCGAAATTACTGTCTTTTTCAAAGGGACGAAAGGCTTTATTTTTTATTATTTTAGCTTTTTCGCTAAATGTTCGGTATTTGTTGCTGGATGAACCGATGGACGGGCTCGATATTATTATTAAAAAACAGATTTTGGCGATTATTAAGGATACGGTGAAGAAGCGCGGGACGAGTGTGGTGATTGCGTCTCACCGTTTGGAAGAGCTTGAGGCGATTGCGGACCGGGTGATAGTTCTAAAGGGCGCGAGCGTGGAGCTGGATTATTATTTAGAGGATATGCGGACAGATGCGGTTAAAATACAGGTGGCCTTTAAGACGAAAAAAATACCTGAATTTGTGAAAAATAATGCGCAATTATTGTATCGAAATGGGCGAATTTACACGCTTTTAGTGACGGAAAATGCAAGCGGTTTTCTAGCTGATTTGCGTTTAGAGGAACCGGTTTTATTGGAAGAAATGTCGATAACGATAGAGGATATTTTCACGGTGCATTTGGCGAATGATAAAATAGATTATTACGAGATATAGCAGGGGGTGAGACTAATCATGTTTAATCGAGGGTTATGGTACCGGGAATGGCGCAATATGAGATGGATGCTTTTGGGCGTGGCGTTACTTTTTTTTCTGGGGATTACGTTAGGTTTAATGTCGGACGCGGACAGATGGCACAGTCAAAAGGACTACTATGAATCCAGTGATTTTATAAAACAACAGGAAGAAAATCCGGAATTTAAAACGTCTGATGAAGAAATGAAGGCTAGTTTGACGGTCGCTTATTTGGCGGTGCCGATGTACACTAATTTTGTTCAAGATGAGTTTGTGGATTACATGCCATTTATGTTTTATTTTCAAGTGGAGATGTTTTTTACGTTGATTAAGATAAGTGTGTTTATTTTAGGGGTTTTAGCGGTTATTTTTGAGCGATACACAAGGGCAAATCGTTTTACTGCCTCGCTACCATATAAAAGGACGCACATTGTTGGGGTTAAAGTGATTATGGGGATAGCGACGATTGCATTAAGTTACATTGGGTCTATGGGTATTGGTTTAGCTTATTTCTTGTCGCAAGTACCAACAGAATATATCCAGTTTGATGCAGCGAAATTTTGGGTTGATATTGTTGGCGGGTTATTTTCTTATATTGTTATATTTTTAGTAGCTATTTTAATTGGTTTATTGATAGGTTCGCCGATTGCTTCGGCATTTGTAGCGTTTGGAGTGATGTTATTGCCGAATGTGTTAAATCCTACTTTAGATAATCTGTATAACTTTATTTGGCCGCATGGTGGGGATCAAGGGATGTCTAAACTGTTGCGGTTTGAGGATTATGTGAATGTATTTTCTCCGTTTTCGTTTGAATCGCCTTCATTTGGCGCGGTAATTTATAGCGTGATATTGAGCATGCTGATGGTTATAGCTATTTTAATTTTATATAAGAAGCAGCATATTGAACGGAGTGGTAATTTGTTTGCTTTTTCATGGGTGAAATGGCCGTTTTTAGTGTTATTTTCGTTGTTTGTCGGGATGGCTGCTGCTAATTTGGCGGTGACGGATACAGAGCTTGGTTTTATTGGTTACTTGGCTTGGGGAATTGGTTCGACGGTGGCTAGTTTTGTTTTAGCACTCTACATTTTAAATAAAATGCGTGGGCTTTTCCAAATGTCTAAAACGAATTAAAAAAATAGCTTTTTTATAGTAGGTAAGTCCGGTATAATAGAGGATAGAATGAGTGAGGGAGGATTTAGCATTGACCACAGAAACAGAAACGAATAAACCGCAGTTAGCTGAATTAAAAGCTAATTTAACAAAGCGGAATTTGCAATATGTAATGGAAGTTGAAAAGCATTTGCGAGGAACTCATTACGGCGAAGAACAACAAGAAGTGATTGTTTATGAAATGAGTGAAAAGATTTTAGCCGAACAGAAAAAAGGCATAACAGCGAGAAAATTATTTAATTTAACACCAACAGAATATGTTGTTTCTTTAGATGTGAAAGCAGCTACGGTTGAGCAAAATACGGACAAATGGTGGCTAGTTCTTGACGGCGGACTCCTTGTACTTGGAGCGATGATGCTGATTTCTGGAATTAGTGCTTATTTCCAAAAAAATGCACAGACTTTAGGAATTATCGTGCTAGTAATCACTGCAGTTGTCGGTGGTTTCGCGATGCTAATCTTACGTAAATACGCATCCAACATGCGCGCAGGCCAAAAAGGTGGAACAATAAAATACTTACTAGTAGCGGTCGGAGTCATTGCGATATGGATGTTTGTAATGACGATTGTACAAGTGACAATTCCTCCAAATATCAATGTAGCGTTAAGTCCGATTGTTAACACAGTTGGTGGTGCAATTATTATTGCCCTACGTTTCTATGTGAAGAAAAAGAAAAATATTCCATCCTTATAAGAAGATGGACACGGACAGGTGACCTAAATTGCATATTGCGAGCTGGTCGCCTGTTTTTATTTCCCGGGAAATACTGATACAGATGAGGTGAATAAACTTATGTTTTCGTATGAAGTGATTAGACAATTTACAGAGACAGAGCATCATTTATACCGTTACATAATGGAAAATCGGGACAAAGTTATGTTTATGAGGGTTCGTGAGCTTTCAGAAGTGACGCATGTTTCGCCGGCTTCCATCGTTCGTTTTACTAGAAAATTGGGTTGTGAAGGCTTTTCGGAATTTAAAGTGAAGCTAAAACAAGAAGCGACGCGTGAAGTGAAGAAAAAAACGGCGGATACAGTAGAAGTTTTAGAGGAATTCTTTGAACGGACAATGAATCGTGATTATGATCATGTGTTAGACGCGGCGGCGGAAATTATCAATGAAGCTGATTTAGTCGTGTTTTTCGGAATCGGAACCTCAGGGATTTTAGCAGAGTATGGTAGTCGTTTTTTCTCCAATATGAAAAAGCGGACGTTTTATATTAAAGATCCATTTTATCCCAACCCGGGAGAGCAATTTAAAAATAAAGCAGTGATGATTATACTTTCTGTGTCGGGCGAAACGGACCAGGTGCTCGAACAGGCGCAAAATATGCAGCAATATGGCAGTCGGATTATTAGTATCACCAATACGAGCCACAATACGCTTGCGGGCTTGTCTGATGTTAACATTCCGTATTATGTGACGCAAGAAATGGTCGATAAGACGAATATTACGACGCAAATTCCGGTGCTATTTTTACTGGAAGCGATGGCGAAGAAAAATTATAATCAAGAGCAAGAAGAATAATAAAAAGCGTGCAGGTTTTCGAGGCCTACACGCTTTTTATTAGTTTATTTTTTTGTATACATGTACGAACTCAGTGACAACTTCTCTTAATGTTTCCGTTGTGATAAGTAAGTCTTCTGCATGGATTAAAAGTAATTGGATTTCCACTTTTTCACCGGAAGCTTCTTTTTGGATTAGCTTATGATGTTCGTGATGCCCGTTTGCGAGTGTTTCGCCGCCTTCTTTTAGTTTTGCTTCTGCTTCCTCAAAATTGCCTTCACGAGCCGCACGAAGTCCTTCTAAGTAACTGCTTCTCGCAGAACCAACTTGGCTAATCATGCCAAAAATAACTGTTTCCATTTCATTCATGTCTATTTTCCTCCTGTAAAAAGTGATACACTGCGCCGAGTAGGCCAGCTTGATTTTTATGTGTTGCTGTTTCGATAATTGTGTCACGCAGTCCAAAGCTCTCCATATGATGCTTTAGCTCCGCGATAAAAGTAGGGCGGCTTGTAATTCCACCACCGATAAAAATGTGCGTTGGATCAAACAGGTAAATTAAATTATAAAGGCCCGTACAAATCCCGGTATAAAATTCATTAATAAGTCGTTCTGAGACGGCGTCGTGCGCATCATACTTAGCAAAAATTTCTTCGCCGGTAATCTCTTCTAAAGGGCGCCCAGTAAGTTCCGCGTATTGTCTACGAAGAACAAGCATGGTTGTCGTCTCATTTAGCGTATATTTGCCAGGACGAAAAGCACCAGGACGCTCGCTAAACATATAACCAAACTCACCAGCCCGGAAACGACCACCACGAACTAATTCGCCATTGGAAAAAATTCCGCCACCAATCCCAGTTCCGATCGTTAAACAAAGAAAATCATCTAATTCTTGCCCTTTACCAAGCCATTTTTCAGCAAGTAGGGCACAATTGGCGTCATTTTCGATGGCAACAGGAAGACTGGTTTCCGCTTCAAGCCATTCTTTCAAATTAAAGTTATCAAATCTACGGATAGCGCCGCCCATTGTGATAAGACCGGTTTTCGGGTTCACATAGCCCGGTGCGCTGACAGCAATGCCTGTTACGTCAGTATTTTCAGCAAGAAACACTTTCATTTCTGCTAAAATTTGGTCGCCGTCGCTACCGCTGATTTCGGCTGATTTTGTTAAAATAATTTCACCATGCGGCAAAACGACCCCCATTTTAAGGGCCGTTCCACCGATATCAAAAGCTGCAATTTTCATTTTGTCACATCCTATTGTTCCGTTGAGGCTGTTGCATTTTTGTCCATTGCAGCATCACTCGCGGCAATTTTGTTAGATACAAGTACGAATGGTAGATAAATGACTGTTGCGACGGCTAGACAAAGCAAGCCGACCAGAAGCGCGAGCCAGTTTCCTCCTGTACCAAGGAATGGAATCAGTGGTCCTGGAGTTGTCCAAGGCACTTGATAGGCGACAGGTGGAATAAGTTTTGTTGAGATAAAGAAGTAACCAATTAATGTATTGATTGCTGGTGTAATGATGAAAGGAATTACCATAATTGGGTTTAATACGATTGGTAAACCGAAAATAACTGGTTCATTGATGTTGAAAATCCCTGGTGCAAGAGAAAGTTTCGCGATATCGCGGTAGTCTGCACGACGGGATGCGATAAAGATAGCAATCAGTAAACCTAGAGTCATACCAGATCCGCCGTAGTTTGCGAATCCGTCATTTAGGCCAGCCCATGTTGCTGGGTAAGGAGCGCCCCAAGCAGAACCATGTTGTGCTACGTAAGATAAGTTGTCTAAGTTTGGTTCAGTGAAGATGGTGTCACGAATAGCCGCAACAGTGTTAGGCCCGTGAATACCAAGAACCCAAAGTAAGTTAGAAACAAGCCCGATGATAATTACAGAGAATACGTTAGTTCCCATATCTTTAAGTGGCGCTTGAATAACTGTGTAAACAAGGTCGTTTAAACCTTCTGGAGCGATTAAAGTGATTAAGTAGTTAATTACAGAGAAAAGAATAGTGATGATGATAACTGGAATTAATACTTTAAAAGAACGAGCAACTGCTGGTGGTACTTGGTCAGGCATTTTAATCATTAAACGAGGGGATCTAGCTAGACGGCTAAATACTTCCCCAGTAATAATCGCTACAATAATCGCAACGAAAAGGCCTTGTGCGCCTAAGAATTTGATTGTCATGTAAGATGCATTGTCAACTACTGTGTAAGGTGTATACACGATAAAGAATGCACCTATTGAGGTAAGTCCACAGAGTAAATCATCCTGTTTAAAGAAGATGGCGAGATTCCGCGCGACTAAGAATACAATTAGAATCGCCATAATATTGGTCGAACCTTGCATTACCGGCGAAAATACAGCCTGTGCATCTGCTAAATTAGGGAAGATTTTCCCTAGGAATAAGATTTTTGCAATAAAGCCATCTGGTGATAATACTGCGAAGTTAATCAAAGTGATAATTGAACCCGCCATAATTAATGGGAAAACTAAAATAAATGCATCACGAATTGCTGCAATATGGCGCTGCGAGTTCAATTTATTCGCAACTGGTACTAAAACACGTTCCATGCCGTGTTCAAATTTTGACATTATACTCATTTTAAAACCTCCCTATTTTGAATGAAACTCCCTTAACCAATTTCCGCGAAAGCTTTTTCAAGAACGGCTTTCCCGTTTAACATACCATAATCTTTCATATCAATTACCACAACAGGAATGCGACCTTGTACAAGTTCATCCACTTGCGGTTTTTGGTAGCGAACTTGAGGTCCAAGCATAACGATATCCATTTTATCTACTACGCTGCTAGCTTCGGATACTGGTAATGCTTCAATTTCAATTTCTTCCCCAACAGAGGTTGCGTGCGCTTTCATTTTAGTAACGAGTAAGCTTGTCGACATTCCGGCCGCACATACAAGTAATATTTTTTTCATTAAAAATTCCCTCCCAAAATGGTTGAAGCAGAGAGAGAACAAGGCTTATTTGCCCTGTTCTTCTACTAAATTAGCTCCGTTTGCTTCGATTGTCTTTTTATACCAGTAAAAACTGTCTTTTTTATAGCGTTTTAATTCTTTTTCATCGTTTTCGTCGCGGTCAACATATACGAAGCCGTAACGTTTTTGGTAGCCGTTTAACCAGCTTAGTAAATCTGTGAAGCTCCAAGTGCAGTAACCAAGCATCTCTACACCGTCCGTAATTGCTTCTTGGATTGCTAGAGCATGTGCGCGAATGTATTCAATCCGGTACTCATCGTGGATTTTGTGGTCTTCCGTCAAGCTATCATACTCACCAAGACCATTTTCAGTAATCATGATTGGTAATTTATAGCGGTTAGTAATTCTACGTAAGCCAATGCGCAAGCCAGTTGGATCAATATCCCAGTCCCAATTCGTTTTCTCTAAGTAAGGGTTGTTGGTGTTTTTGTATAACCCCGGTACACCAGTTTCCTCGGAAGTGCCTTTTTCGCCAGTTGTATTCATTTTCCCAGAACCAACGCCGTCTTTCCCATTAAATGCATGAGTCATTGAGCGGTAATAGTTAACTCCCATGAAATCAGGTTTTCCTTTTTTCAGAAGTTCCGTATCGCCTGGTAAGATTTCCGGTGCAAGACCGTGCTCTTCCAGCCAGTTCCAAGTAGCAGTCGGATATTCACCCCATGTGTAAACATCCATCCAGAAATGGGCATTGAATTCTTCGGAGTTTTCAGAAGCTAACACGTTCGCTGGGTTGGCATCGATGGAGTAACTTGGTCCGTAAGCAAAACTTGGGCCAATTTTTCCGGATGTACCTAGCTCGCGGAATTTAGCAATTGCAGAAGCATTCGCCAAGTTCGCATTGTGATTTGCCGCAAACATACGCTTGTCGTCAGAAACGCCAGGTGGGTGATACGCTAATTTGTAACCGTGTGAGATAAATACGTTTTGTTCATTAAGTGTTACCCAGTATTTAACTCGGCCGTTAAAGCGTTCGAATAGAAGGGCAGCGTAGTTAGTGAAATCTTCTACGACTTTGCGCGACTCCCATCCACCATATTCGTCTTGAAGCCCTTGCGGAATATCCCAGTGGTAAAGTGTAACGACCGGCTCAATTCCATAAGAAAGAAGTTCATCAATCAAATTATCATAGAATTTCAGTCCAGCTTCGTTAACTTCCCCGTTACCATGCGGGATAACGCGACTCCATGCGACAGAGAAACGATATGCTTTTAGGCCCTGTTCAGCCATTAGAGCGACATCTTCTTTATAACGATGGTAATTGTCCACCGCTACGTCTCCGTTTGTTTCTTTGAATGTTGTTCCAGGAATACGAACAAATTCATCCCATACAGATGGTCCTTTGCCATCCTCATCCCAGGCACCTTCTACTTGGTACGCTGCAGAAGCTGATCCCCATAGAAAATCTTTTGGGAAAGGTTTCAACTTATTATGTTCCATTATGGCACCTCCAAAAATTATGTGCGATTAGTCTGTTTTAGTTTTGCTTGCCTTATTAATGTAAACGGTTTCGACTAATTGGTAAATAGATTTTGGTGCTTTGGGTTCGTGTTTCACATCAATGGTATAAGTTTCTGAGCTGAAACGCTGTGTTTCGTGCATGTGAGGGGGAGAACAATTGACATTTGAGGCAGCATCCCTTATTCTATATGTATTAATGAAAAGAGGTGAGATGACATGTTTCTTTTGAATGCGCGAACTAGTATAGCTAAATTTTTGTATATTGTCCGTGCAATTTTTTCCGGCATTGCAGTTACATTGGCGAAGTCTGCCCAAAAAACTGTATAACGAGAAAAAATGAGAGAAGCATGGAGTCACGCGATCGGTTTGTATAGTACTAAATCAGTATTATACTTATAATTGGCGTCGGGCGCTTGTCTGACGCTTTTTTTGTTGTCTAAAAAATTGTTTCACGTGAAACATTTTGCCATGCTTCCTTGGATAAATGGAGGATAAAATGACAATAGTAGCAATGAATGAGGTAGTTAAAAGTTTTACTGGGGATATTATTTTAGAGAAGGTTTCCCTTCAATTAGAAGAAGGTGAACGCGTCGGTTTAATCGGTCGAAATGGGGAAGGGAAAAGTACCATTTTGAAGATTTTAAAAGGGACTGAGGGTGTTGACAGTGGGGTTGTAACGAGTAAAAAGGGAGCGAAGATTGGGCTTTTAGAGCAATTGTCGAGCGTGGATCCTAATATAATAGTAGAACAATATTTGCGGACTAGTTTTGGTGAGCTGGAGGATTTGGAAAAAGAATTGCGTTCATTAGAAGCAGAAATGGCAACGAATGCAAGCGAAAAACTAATGAATCGTTATGGGGATAAAATGGCGTTGTTTGGCGAGCTTGGTGGCTATGAGATGGATGCTAATTTGAATAAGGTAGTGAATGGGCTGGGGATTGGTGTGCTACTGCCGCAGAGATGGGGAGATTTAAGTGGTGGTGAGAAAACGAAGGCAGCGCTAGCTCATTTATTACTGCAAAAAACGGACTTATTACTACTAGATGAGCCGACGAACCATTTGGATTTAATGGCGGTGGAATGGTTGACCGCGTTTTTACAACATTATTCAGGAACCGTGCTCGTTGTTTCCCACGATCGCTACTTTTTAGATGAAGTAGTCCAGAAAATGGTGGAGCTGGAGAATCGTGAATTAATTGTCTATCACACGAATTTTTCTGGATATTTAAAGGAACGCGAAGAACGATTATTACGCGAATTCCAAGATTATAAAGACCAACAAAAGAAAATTAAAAAAATGCAGCAAGCTATCAAACGACTGCAACAGTGGGCGATGCAAGCTAATCCGCCAAATGATGCCATGTTCCGCCGAGCAAAAAATATGGAGCGTGCATTAGAGCGAATGGAGAAAGTGAAGCGACCAGTTTTAACACAAAAACAAATGCAATTACAGTTTGATGAAGCAGGTCGAAGTGGGCAGGAAGTAGTGGTTATGGATGGATTAAGCAAAACTTTTGGCGAGAAAGAAATTGTGCGTGATGTCTCTTTGCAAATTAGGCAAGGGGAGCGAGTGGCGATTATCGGTGAAAATGGAGCGGGGAAATCCACTTTGCTTAAATTAATGGAAGGGAAGGTCACCCCGGATGGCGGAGTGATCAAGGTCGGCGCAAGCGTGAAAATCGCCTCGCTGTCGCAACAAATGGAAGAGCTGAACGAAGAGCTGACAGTGCTCGAGGCGTTTCGCGATAAGGTCGCTGTGACAGAAGGAGAAGCGCGTCAAATGTTGGCTGGTTTCATGTTTTATGGGGAAATGGTCTTTCGAAAAGTGGCGAATATCAGTGGTGGTGAACGAATGCGGCTCCGGTTGGCGCAATTTATTAATATGCCGGTGAATACGCTGATACTTGATGAGCCAACCAACCATTTAGATATTGCTTCACGTGAAGTTTTAGAAGAAGCAGTCCGGACTTTTACTGGGACAATCATTACTGTATCGCATGACCGTTACTTTATTGACCAGCTTTGTTCTAGAGTGATTTGGCTTGAGAATAAGCAATTGACAGTGTATGAAGGTAATTATAGTTACGCAGTTAGTAAACGTGGATAATCGCCTTGCTGGAAATCGCCCTCCAAATAAATTAGAATGAAGAAAAGAGGTGATGGTATGGAGATTACAGTTGTAAAAGGCGATATTACAGAACAAGATGTGGATGTCATTGTGAACGCGGCGAACCCGGGTCTTTTAGGCGGCGGTGGAGTGGATGGTGCTATCCATCAAGCGGCGGGACCTGATTTATTAAAAGAGTGTCAGGAAGTCATTAATCGAATTGGCTCATGTCCGGCTGGTGAAGCAGTCATTACATCTGCGGGTGATTTAAAAGCGAGCTATATTATTCACGCTGTAGGGCCAATTTGGAAAGACGGCGAGCATCAGGAAGCAAACAAACTGGCTTCTTGTTATTGGAAAGCATTAGATTTAGCAGCTGGAAAAGACTTAGTATCAATTGCTTTTCCTAATATTTCGACTGGTGTGTATGGTTTTCCGAAAAAACTAGCAGCCGAAGTAGCGCTTTATACCGTTCGTAAATGGATGGAAGAAGAATATGATTCCAGTATTGAAGAGATACGTTTTGTTTGTTTCGATGAAGAAAACGCCACACTATATAACGAATTAATAAATAGCGAAGTCGTTTAAGATAACAATCTTAGACGGCTTTTTAAAATGTTTCACGTGAAACATTTTTTACTATATTTTCTGAATAAAACAACAACGGAAAACCTTCTTGACATAGCTCCTAGCTTCTTGTAACATCATATTCAATAACTAAAAATATACATTGGCTATTTCAGCATGATTATAAAAGACAAGTCGCATGATGTGGATATTTTCCACCATTTTTTCTTTATCAAAATAAGGAAAAGATGATGCGTTTTTTCTATATAAAAAAGCGGATACCAATAAAAAAGGAGTGTTTGCGACCCATGTGGGAAACAAAATTTGCAAAAGAAGGCTTAACATTTGATGATGTTTTACTTGTTCCAGCGAAATCGGACGTATTACCAAATGATGTAGATTTAAGTGTAGAAATGGCTCCATCACTCAAATTAAATGTACCAATTTGGAGTGCCGGAATGGACACAATTACAGAAGCGAAAATGGCGATTGCTATTGCGCGCCAAGGCGGAATCGGTGTTGTTCATAAGAATATGAGTATTGAGCAACAAGCAGAAGAAATCGAAAAAGTAAAACGTTCCGAAAGCGGCGTTATTATTGATCCATTTTATCTAACTCCAGATCACCAAGTTTTTGCTGCAGAGCATTTGATGGGTAAATATCGTATTTCTGGTGTTCCAATCGTGAACAACGAGCAGGAGCGCAAACTGGTTGGGATTTTAACTAACCGCGATTTACGTTTTATTTCTGATTACTCCACAGTGATTAAAGATGTTATGACAAAAGAAAACCTAGTGACAGCACCAGTTGGAACTACGCTGAAACAAGCAGAGCAGATTCTTCAAAAGCACCGTATTGAGAAATTACCACTTGTTGATGAAGCGGGTATCCTAAAAGGGCTTATCACTATTAAAGATATCGAAAAAGTAATTGAATTCCCTAACTCTGCTAAAGATAAGCACGGTCGACTACTTGCGGCTGCGGCTGTTGGGATTACGAATGACACATTTGTACGCGTAGAGAAATTAATCGAAGCGGGTGTGGATGCGATTGTTATTGATACTGCGCACGGACATTCAGCAGGTGTTATAAATAAAATTTCTGAAATCCGTCAAACGTTTAAAGATGTAGTAATTGTTGCTGGAAACGTTGCGACATCAGAAGGAGCACGTGCTCTTTTTGAAGTCGGCGTGGACATTGTAAAAGTTGGGATTGGTCCTGGTTCGATTTGTACGACACGTGTTGTTGCGGGCGTTGGGGTACCACAAATCACGGCTATTTATGACTGTGCGACGGTTGCGCGCGAATTTGGTAAAACAATTATCGCGGATGGCGGCATTAAATATTCTGGTGATATCGTGAAGGCTTTAGCTGCTGGAGGGAATGCAGTTATGCTTGGAAGTATGCTCGCTGGAACTGATGAAAGTCCTGGTGAAACAGAAATTTTCCAAGGTCGTCAGTTTAAAACGTATCGTGGTATGGGCAGTTTGGCGGCGATGGAGCACGGTTCTAAAGATCGTTATTTCCAAGCAGACGCGAAAAAACTCGTTCCTGAAGGTATTGAAGGTCGCGTTCCTTATAAAGGTTCCGTTGCTGACATTATTTTCCAACTAGTTGGCGGTATTCGTTCAGGTATGGGCTACACTGGCTCGCCTGATTTAAGACATCTTCGCGAAGAAGCGGCTTTCGTTCGTATGACTGGCGCGGGGCTTCGTGAAAGTCATCCACATGATATTCAAATTACAAAAGAAGCACCAAACTATAGTATTTCTTAAGGTCGAAAAAGCAGGAATCTCTTCCAAAAGAGGTTTCTGTTTTTTTATTTCTACTATAAAAATAAGAAAACCGCGAGAAAACACGAATTTCCCCAAAAGGCTTCAATTACAGTCATAAAACCGCTATACTGTTTCTATAGAGGAGGCGTGAAAAAAGATAATGATAGAGCGAGCAAGAGCTATTTTACAGCAAAACTTTGGTTATCAAGATTTTCGGGATGGGCAAGTAGACGTTATTTCGAAGCTTTGTGCAGGAGAAGACACGCTAGCAATCATGCCGACTGGTGGCGGGAAGTCGCTTTGTTACCAGATACCAGCACTTCTTTTTGACGGTTTAACCATTGTTGTTTCTCCGCTAATTTCACTTATGAAGGATCAAGTAGATGCGCTAGTCTCAGAAGGGATAGCAGCTACTTTTATTAATAGTACACTGACTAATAGAGAAATAGATATCCGCTTGGATGCCGCGTTTTCTGGAGAGCTAAAGATGCTTTATATTGCGCCAGAGCGAATTGAAACACCGGGATTCCAACGTTTAATTGAGCAAGTACCGATTTCGTTGTTTGCGATTGATGAAGCGCACTGTATCTCGCAGTGGGGCCATGACTTTCGGCCGAGCTACCTGACACTGTGCGATAGTTTAGACAACATGACTAGGCGCCCGCTCGTTATCGCGCTGACTGCTACAGCAACCCAAGCTGTTTCGGATGATATTTGCCGACTATTAAAAATAAATGCGAGTTCGGTTGTTAAAACTGGATTTTCCAGAGACAATTTAGCCTTTCAAGTCGTAAAAGGACAAGACAAAGATAAGTATTTGGTTGACTATTTAACGGAAAATGCGACAGAATCTGGAATTATTTATGCTTCCACACGAAAAGAAGTGGAGCGCCTGCACAATTTCTTGCTTAAAAAAGGCGTTGAGTCAGGCATGTACCACGGTGGTATGACTGATATAGCGCGAAAAGATTGGCAGGAGAAGTTTCTATACGATGATATTCGCGTTATTGTTGCAACGAACGCCTTTGGGATGGGAATTAACAAGTCCAACGTGCGCTTTGTTATTCATTATAATATTCCGCGCAATATCGAAGCTTACTATCAAGAAGCTGGTCGTGCTGGTCGAGACGGGGTTCCGAGTGATTGTATTTTACTATTTTCGCCGCAAGATAGCCGTATTCAGCAGTTTTTAATTGAACAATCCGAAATGGATGATGAACGCAAACAAAATGAATTCGCTAAGCTCCGCCAAATGACGGGCTATGGTTATACAGAAATTTGTTTGCAGAAATACATCGTTCAGTATTTTGGTGATGACGAAGAAAACTGCGGCAAGTGTAGTAATTGCTTAGATACAAGAGAAGCCACGGACATTACTATTTTAGCGCAACAAGTTTTTTCATGTATTAAAAGAATGGGTGAGCGTTTCGGAAAAGTGCTAATTGCTAAGGTTTTGACGGGTTCTGCTGACCAGAAAGTAAAAGATTGGCGCTTTGAAGAACTCAGCACGTATGGGTTAATGAAAGATGCTTCTCAAAAAGACGTCTTGCAATTAATTGATTACTTGACTGCAGAAAAATATTTGCAACCAACCGATAGCCAATTTCCTTCGTTGAAACTGACCGATAGAGCGGTATCGGTTCTACGGGGCGAGCTCAAAGTAGAACGCAAACAAGCGAAACGTGCTGAAAAAGTTAAAATTGACGTAAATAGTGACCTTTTCGAGAAATTACGGGAAGTCCGTCGTGAACTGGCAGCGAAACACAAAGTGCCACCATATATCATTTTTTCAGATGAAACGTTACGAGAAATGTGTGCTTATATGCCGCAAACGGAAGATGCTCTGCT